>WFXF01000035.1 GCA_015490755.1 Gammaproteobacteria bacterium | reverse complement strand
TCAAAGAAGCCCAAATCCAGGGATTGATAAAAACAGTGCCCAGGCTCAAAGCGATCAGCACCGAAGAGTATCCAACCCCTGCCACACGGCCTGCCAACTCAGCGCTGGATTGCAGCAAGATAGCAGAAGTATTCGGCATACAGCAGCCCGATTGGCGTATCGGTTTAAATGACATATTAAAAGGCTGGAAAAAATCATGAGTCACCAACCCCAGCGACTGTTAGTGACAGGTGCGGCCGGCTTTATTGGTTCAAACTTTGTCCACTACTGGCTAAAAGAAAACCCCGAGAGCAGAGTGATCGCCCTTGATGCCCTGACCTATGCAGGCAACCGAGCGAATCTTGACTCAGTTGAAGCACATCCAAATTTCAACTTCGTTCATGCAGATATTCTTGAAACAGACCGCATCGAACAATTGCTGCGAGAAGAGCGGATTGACACCTTGGTTCACTTCGCCGCTGAATCACATGTCGATCGCTCCATCCACGGCCCCGATGCCTTTCTCAAAACGAATATTGAAGGCACCCACTCACTGCTGAAAGCGGCTAAAAAAGTTTGGCTTGATGACAAAAAAATACCACACCGTTTTCACCACGTCTCTACCGATGAAGTCTATGGAACATTAGAGCCAGAAGCCCCTGCCTTTACTGAAGAACATCAATATCAACCCAACTCTCCCTATGCCGCCAGTAAAGCCGCATCGGATCATATTGTGCGCAGTTACCATCACACTTATGGCCTTAATACCACAATAAGCAACTGCTCCAATAACTACGGACCGTATCACTTTCCGGAAAAACTGATACCGCTGATTATTGTGAACTGTCTGGAAGGTAAGCCTTTACCGATCTATGGAGATGGAAAACAGATCCGGGACTGGCTCTATGTAGAAGATCATTGCCGAGGTATTGACCTGATTCTAAACAAAGGCAGAGTCGGAGAAGTTTATAACATTGGTGGCAATAATGAATGGGCTAATATTGATATCGTGACACTGGTTTGTGAACTGATGGATCAGCATCATCCTGAAGGTGCGCCTCATAAAAGCTTGATTACGCATGTGACCGATCGTTTAGGCCATGATCGACGCTATGCGATTGATGCGACAAAAATCAGCAAAGAGCTGGGTTACAAACCAGAAGAGACATTTGAGACGGGAATTAGAAAAACTGTTCAATGGTATATTGATCATGAGAGCTGGTGGTGTAGGGTGATGGGTGGGAGTTATCGTAGTTTGTTAAAACAAAATTACAATAATTAAAACGATACATCTAACATGTCACTATTAAACATAAAGTCAATGCGGAGTTTTTAGATGGTTATTGGGTATACATCAGGTGTTTATGATCTCTTTCATATTGGACACTTAAATTTATTACGTAATGCAAAATCGATGTGTGACAAGCTTGTTGTTGGTGTAAGCGTTGATGAGCTAGTTAAATACAAGAATAAAAAAGCGGTTATTCCTTTTCAAGAAAGGTTGGAAATTATTCAGTCGATGAAATGTGTAGATGCAGCTGTTCCACAGGACAATATGGATAAATTTGCAATGTGGGAAAAATTAAAGTTCGACATTATGTTCGTTGGTGATGATTGGTATAAAAGTGATAAATGGAAAAACTTCGAAGATAAATTTCGTGAAGTTGGGGTGAAAATTGTCTATTTTCCATATACAAAAGGAACATCCTCTACGTTACTTAATGAGGTTCTTTTGAAGTTACGTAGTGATGCGACCTGATCTGTTATGTGTGGAATATTAGGTGTTATTGGCAACCCAGTAAATAAAGAAAGGTTTATTCAATCATTAGATCTGCAATTACATCGAGGTCCTGATGATTATGGTTATCACCAAGAGCCGAGATTGCAATTTGGACATAGACGGTTAAGCATTATTGATGTGAGTCATCACTCCAGCCAACCAATGGTGGCGGGAATGGGGGATCTTGTTGGGGTCTTTAATGGGGAAATTTACAACTACAGAGAACTTCGGTCTGAATTAGAGCAGGCAGGATATCGTTTTAAAACGAATGGTGATACAGAAGTTTTATTGAATGGGTATCATTATTATGGTGAATCAATATTACCGAAATTAATAGGAATGTTTGCATTTTCTATTTACGATAGGCGTAACAAACAAGTATTTTTAGCGAGAGATCGATTGGGAATCAAACCTCTTTATTATACGAAAAATAGTAATAATTTTGTCTTTTCATCGGAAGTTAAATCAATATTGAAGCTTGATGAAAGAGAGAGAGACCTCAATAATACAGCAGTAAGTGCATATCTTTCATATCGATACCCTATTTTAAATGATACGTTTTACGAGGGTATTTATCAGCTAGCACCTGGACATTGTATGCGAGTGAATACAGCTTGTGTATACGAGACAAAGTTATATTGGTCTCTCGCTGAAGTTATATCACATAAAAATGAAGATCTGGGTGAACAGTATTATCTTGAACAAGTGCAGGAAATATTTCGCTCTTCTGTTAAATACAGAATGATTTCAGATGTACCTGTAGGGGCTTATTTATCTGGTGGAGTTGATTCCAGTGCTGTCGTTGCTGAAATGGCAAAAGCATCCACGTCATCAATCAAGACATTTACCATCGGTTTTGAAGACGAAGGGTATAATGAGTTTGAATATGCACGTATTGTCGCAGATCAGTATAAAACGGATCATCATGAAATTATTCTTGGTCAAGATGACTATGTGAGTACTATGGAGGAGCTCATAAAGTATAAAGGTGCGCCACTGGGTGTACCCAATGAAGTACCTCTTTTCAGAATGTCACAAGAATTAAAAAAACATGTGACAGTTGTTCTATCAGGAGAGGGAGCAGATGAAATATTTGCTGGGTATGGGCGAATATTTCGTTCTGCTGATGATTATGAAAAAATAACCCAGAGTATTAATGGTGAGTGTTCGCCTGCTCTTGCCCAAAGAATCAAAGCTAAATATGGCACTAGAGTTTTTAAAAGTGAAGTGGATCACTTTTTACACCTTTATCGATACACAAGTGTTTCTGAGAAAAACTCCATCTTTCATAATCGTTTTGTTAAACAGAAGATAGAACCAGTTCTTGATCACAGGTTTCACGAGTTATTTTTAGAAGCAGGTGATTCAAATTATGTAAATAAAATGATGTATATATTTGAGAAATTACATTTGCCCGGACTGTTGCAGCGTGTGGATGTCACCACAATGGCTGCAAGTGTAGAAGCTAGGGTTCCTTTTGTTGATCATCGTTTAGTTGAGTGTGCTTTTAATATTCCAGATAAATATAAACTTAGGTGGAAAAGTGGTGTGGACAAATGTAACGATTTACTTGGGGGCGATATATCTGAAGTTTATGATACGCCGAAGTATATCCTGAAAAAAGCAATGGAACCATTGCTGCCTGATAGTATTCTATATCGACCCAAGATGGGATTCCCAGTGCCTCTTGATCGTTGGTTTGGAGGAGATTTTAAACGCTTTGCTGCTAATCAAGTGTTAAGTGGTGAATTGGTGCGCAGGGAAGTGATTGATAAGGGATATGTGGCCTCTTTATTTAAAAGTGATCGTATGGAAAAACAGGAGGCAGTTGCTAAAACTGCCTGGATGCTTCTATCGTTAGAGCTTTTTTTGAAACAATTTTGACTGTACTTATTACTTAGATTTTTTAGTAATAATGAATTTTAAATCAATATGCAGTCATAGCGTAACTCGTAATGCTTTTGCTTTAGGTATTATGCAGGTTGCGAGTTTTATTGTGCCGTTGCTTATATTGCCGTACCTGACAAGAACCATTGGTATTGATGCATTTGGAGTGGTGCTTTTCACATTAGCTGCAATTCAACTTGCATATATTGTGACCGATTATGGTTTTTCACTCTATGCAGTATATGAAATTTCTCATCAACGTGAAAATACTTCTGCTGTTAATTTTCTTCTTGGCTCGATATATGGTGCTAAAGTACTTTTAGTGCTTATTGCTGGTACCATTGTCTATTTCGCTGGATTTTTTAGTGAGTATGATCAATATCAAAATATATTTTTATTTGCTGTTTTTGCTGTAATTTGTCAGGCATTTCAGCCCATATGGTTTTTCCAAGGAGTTGAGCGGATGAAAAATATCACTATTTTCATAGTGATATCAAAGGTTATTTATGCTGTGTTGGTGCTCATATGGGTTAATGATGTTGAAGATACACCATTAGTCATTTTGGCTTGGTCAATTGCACAAGGTATAGGGTCGATAATAGCTGTTGTTTTTATATACCGTGAAGGGTATGCAGTGTTATGTCCTACCGTTGCTTCGATAATAAGAGTTCTTAAAAATGCTGGAAAATTTTTTGGATCACGTATTGCAGTTGCTGTTTACACATCTGCAAACACTTTGTTGTTAGGGTTGGTTAGTACGTCGACCCATGTTGCTATTTATGGGGCTTGTAACCAGCTTTATAGTGCTGGTCAACAAGTGACCCTTCCTATTAACCAAGCGCTATATCCTTATATGGTCAAACAAAAGGATTGGCGCTTATTTCTTCGGTTGGTTTCAATAGTTGGTGTTTCCATGATAATTGGGGTTATTTTTATATCATTTTGGTTGGATAGTATTCTTCAGTTAATTTATGGAGACGAGTTTTCCGATGCAACTTCGGTTATGGCGGTTTTCCTTGTTATATTAATTGTTAATTATTTCGGTTCAGTGTTTGGGTACCCTGTATTCGGTGCATTAGGAGATAACTCCTTTGCAAACTATTCGGTAATGTTAGGAGCAATTTTTCATATAATAATTATTGGGTTGCTATATGCAACCTCTAATGTAACGGCTATTTCAGTTGCATATGCGACTCTGGTTACAGAGTCAGTCGTTATGTTTATTAGAGTATATAAAATTCACTATTTGTACAAACATGCGCGAGTAAGTATAGGTTAGATTATGTTTAACAAAGTGATGAAGTTGATATTTTATACCTCAAACTTAGTGCTTTTTTTAGTCTCTAAATTTATACCTAAAAATAGACGAATATGGGTTTTTGGAGCGTGGTTTGGGGAAAAATACTCTGATAACAGTAAGTTTCTATATGAATATATAAATAAGTATCGCCCAGAAATTAGAGCAATATGGTTAAGTAAAAACCCTAGTATTGTTGAAAGATTAAATTCAACAGGATTTGAAGCATATGTTTCTTATAGCTTTAAGGCGATTATTTATAGTTTGAGAGCCCAGTTTTCTATATTCACTCAAACAAATGCTGCTGATAATATGTCATTTTTAAATAATGGAAGAACAAAAATTATACAGCTTTGGCATGGTACACCATTAAAAAAAATTGGTTATGACGATAAATTATTTTCTTATAGAAAAAAACCATCACGTTTAAAGTATGCACTGTTTCCTTTTGCAAATGAAAAGTATGATTTAATTATAGCCTCTTCAAACGAAGATAAAAAAAATTTCATAACCTCGTTTAACAGTAATAATGTGGTTATCACAGGTTACCCTAGAAATGATTTTTTATTTAATGACGAAAGCACGAGCGGTAATCTTAAAATTATTTATTTGCCAACGTTTAGAGATGAACAGGGAAGTTGTGTAGATTTATTTAGTGAGTATAGTTTTGATCTAAACAAATGGGTTAGTATGCTAAGTGATATAGGTGCTGAATTATATATAAAAATGCACCCGGTCAATATGCCTTCAAAAAATATTATAGAAAAATTTTCTAATTGTGAAAAAATAATATTTATGGATGATATTGATATTGTAGATATTTTACCAAAGATGAATATCTTGATTACAGACTATTCAAGTATCTATTTTGACTACCTGTTAACAGAAAAACCAATAATTTTTGCGCCCTTTGATCATGAGCAGTACTTGGCTAAAGATAGAGAGTTATATTATGGCTATGACGAAGTAACTCCTGGGCCAAAGTGCAGTGACTGGAATGACGTATTAAGTTGGGTAGAAAAATTTAGCGAAGACTCTACACTATTTTTAAATGAACGAAGAAAAATTAAAAATAAATTTCATAAATACCAAGACAAAGAGAGTTGCAAAAGAGTTTTTAACGAAATTTCTAAGCTAATAAAATAAATAGTAATTTTAAATGAAAATGTGGTCGCAATATGAATATTAGTAGCTGGGTGAGCGCTGATACTCGAAACGGTACTTTCCAGCACAAAAAAGAGTGGCTGGCATGGCCTGCATATCTCTTATTTTTCATGATGCTATTCGTCCCTACAACTTACCAGCCAATAAAGGCTGTTTTATTGATAGTGGTTTTAATGACTATTTGTATTGTGTCATTAAGGCGCGGCATGATGTATCTGCACATGGATATTTTGCGATGGACACTGTTCATGATGTGTGTTGGGTTGGCATTTATAGTATTAGGTGTAGTAAATCATGCTCCTGGCGCTCTAAGAGTCAGTACAATTTATATGCTATGGCCTTTTGTTTATATGTTTTTGGTGGCCGGAATAACGAGTAAAAGTATTGTAGATAGTATTTTTAAGGTAATGGTCTTTTCGATGATCGCTATTTCATTGTATACCATTATTTTTTTGTTACATGCAACTGGATGGCTTCCTGAATTTTTTTATTTGAAATTAGATATGGGGCAGGCCCTTGGAGTTTATCAAGGTTATATTGAATACAATCTTTATAATATATCGTCACTCAATTTCTTAGTGCCTTTTCTTATTGCTATGGTGTTTATATGGCCAAAAAATAAGGATATGCCGGTTTCAAAGTTTTGGTTATGGTTTGCTTGTTTGCTTGGTATTACGATTGCTATATTGAGTGGCCGTAGGGCTGTTTGGCTGATACTGGCAATTTCTCCTCTCATTATAATAGTGGCGAGAATGTTTATGGCTCACAACTTTCGAGTTAGTACCGGCAGAAGGTTTTGGAAATTAGTGGCTGGCTTTTCCGTTATGATAACTATTTTATTTATATTCGGTATCTTGGTGGCTGGCCTGGATGTTGTGGTGATATGGAAGTTGCTGCTTGCAGGGTTTAATTTTAGCTCTGGTGGAGTGGGGGAGTCCCTGCGCACAGAACAATTTTTTGCACTATTGGATGGGTGGCAGAAAAATCCGCTTTTTGGTGCAGGTCATGGCGCATCAGCTTCTGGTTCTCTACGTTCTGTGGAGATGCCTTGGGCCTATGAGTTGAGCTATGTTGCATTGTTATTCCAAACAGGATTAATAGGTTTTCTTTTTTATAGTCTTGGGGTTATCTGGATATTTTGGATGAGTTTAAAGATTATGCACTCCGATCATTGGTTAAATATATATATATTGCCAGTTTTTGTGGGCACTGTTTGTTTTTTGATTGCAAATGCGACTAATCCATATCTAGCAAAATTTGATTATATTTGGGTGATATTTTTGCCTGTGAGCTTGATTAATGTTTGGTTATTAGAAACAGATAGACCCAGTAGTATTTGGGTTAAAAGAAAATTATGACTTCATCATTAGACATAATCATCGTTAACTGGAATGCGGGTCAGCAATTGCGTGATTGTCTTGAGTCTATTGTTTTGGCACAGCATAGTGGTATTCCATTAGGTCGTGTCGTGGTGGTAGATAACGATTCAAGTGACTCTTCACTTGAAGGTCTTGATTCTCTCTCTTTACCACTCGAGATCATTGTTAATTCAGTGAACCGGGGTTTTGGTGCAGCTTGTAATCAAGGAGCTGCAGAATGCGACTCCCAGTACCTTCTTTTTTTGAACCCAGACACTAAACTCTTTGATAATTCATTGGATACACCGCTTGCTTTTATGGAAAATAAGGCAAATAAGACGGTGGGTATTTGTGGTATTCAGTTAGTTGATGAAAAAGGGCAAGTTGCACGCACCTGTGCACGTTTCCCCTCTCTATCACGATTTTTCATTCAGGCGATTGGGCTTAATAAACTCCCGGGATTAAAAGGGGCTGGTGTGCACATGGATGAATGGGATCATTGTTCTGATAAATCAGTCGATCATGTGATCGGGGCTTTCTTTTTCATGCGTAGGGTTGTGTTTGAGTCCTTAAATGGATTTGATGAACGGTTTTTTGTATATCTTGAAGATGTCGATTTTTCACTGCGTGCTAAACAATCAGGTTGGAAAACGTTTTATCTCACTGAAGCACAAGCTTTTCACCTGGGTGGAGGTACATCAAGCCAAGTAAAAGCGCATCGACTTTTTTATTCCTTACGTAGTCGCCTCTTGTATGGATTTAAGCATTTCTCCCGATTCAAGGCTTGGATGCTGTTGGGAGTGACAATGTTTTTAGAGCCACTGAGCCGCTTATTTTTTTCGTTGCTTCGTGGTGGAATAGAGGATGTACGTAACACTTGGAGTGGTTATCACATGTTGTTTCGTGATTTGCCTAATACTATTAGAAAACCATCTAGCTCTTAGAGAAAAAAGCGGGAAAAATGATTGACAGGACGCTTATGCAAGCTCTTTTGAGATGCCCTAACTGCCACTCTTCTGCATTGAATTTTGGCATTGATACTAACAGTGATGTTGCTTGTGAGTCATGTGGTAGCCAATATCCCATATCATTTGGCCGTCCTGTTCTACTTCGTCCTGATAATGAGGTGTTTTGTATTGATGATTACCGCAATGCAAGTGTACCAACTTTAAATAATAAAGGTAGCAGCATTTGGCAGAGGTTTATTCCAAAACCATCAGTTAATTTAGCAAGCCAAAAGATACTTTCCAGGGTTCGCGAGTTGCTTGAAGAAATGCCTTCAGCAACAGTACTTGTAGTGGGCGGTGGTTGTCAACGAAAGTGGCTTGATGAGCGCCTTGGTGCTGGTGGTTCTATACGGCTTGTGTATTCAGATATTGATGCTAATGCGGACGTAAATTTATTCTGTGATGGGCATGATTTACCTTTTGTGGATAGTGCATTTGATGCAGTAGTGACTACGGCTGTTCTTGAGCATGTGCTTTATCCTGAGCGTGTCGCATCGGAAATAGTGCGGGTGCTCAAGAGTGGTGGTCTACTTTACTCAGAGTTGCCATTTATGCAGCAAGTGCATGAGGGCGCATATGATTTTACACGTTATACTCTATCCGGCCATAAACGTCTTTTTAATAGAGTCTCTGAAATTGACAGCGGTATGGTGGCTGGACCAGGTACGGTATTAGTATGGTCCATTGAAAATTTTGCAATTGCTTTTATCGCACGTTCATCAATACGAAAAATAACTAAAGCGATTATTCGTTTGGCTTTTGGCTGGATTAAATACTTTGATTTATTACTTAAAAACAGCCCTGCTGCGATGGATGGCGCATCTTGTACATATCTATTTGGTAGAAAAGTAAGTGGATATATTTCTGATTCTAAAATTATTTCGAATTATAGAGGCGCTCAAAGTTTGAGGCATATTTAGATATGAAAATCCTCTTATTAAGCCGCTATGGAAGGCTCGGTGCGAGCAGTCGGGTTCGCTTATTTCAGTATTTACCCTTCCTTGAATCCAAAGGTTGGAAAATTAATGTGAGTGCTTTGTTTAGTGACAGCTATTTGCAGGCTCTTTATAGTGACCAGCCACGGGGCATGCAGGTAGTTACAGGGTATTGGAAGCGCTTTAAGGTTTTGATACAGGCGAAAAAATATGATTTGATCTGGATTGAAAAGGAGTCTTTTCCTTTCATGCCTGTGCTGTCAGAGTATCTGCTGTTTAAAGCAGGAACGCCATATGTTGTCGATTATGATGATGCCTTATTTCATCGCTATGACCAACACCATAATAGACTGGTTCGCTTGTTTTGTGGCCATAAAATTGATGCTGTAATGAAGCATGCAGCCTTGGTTATTGCTGGTAATGAATATTTGGCGGATCGTGCGAGAATGGCCGGAGCACAGAGAGTTGAAATTATTCCTACTGTGGTGGATTTGAAGCGGTACACTGTGACCTCATCAACGAGTAATGAACCCCTGATCATTGGCTGGATTGGGTCGCCGACAACTAGCAACTACCTTTTGACCATTGCTCCTATAATTAAGTCACTTGTAAAGCACTTTAATGTGAGGTTTGTGGCAGTGGGAGCGAGTGAAGATATACTGAAAGGGCTACCTATTGATGTTCAATCGTGGTCAGAAAGCGGTGAAGTCCAGTTAATTCAAAAGTTTGATATAGGTATTATGCCATTGATAGATTCTCCATGGGAACGTGGAAAATGTGGTTATAAATTGATTCAATATATGGCCTGTGGATTACCTGTAGTGGCATCTCCAATTGGTGTAAACAAACAAATAATTGAACATGGAGTCAATGGGTTTCTTGCTCATGATTTAAATGAATGGGAGCAAATGCTCAGTCGCCTTTTAAGTGACCATAGTTTGCGCCAACATATGGGAGTTAAGGGGCGTACTCAAGTGGAATCCTGGTATTCGATGGATGTACAGGCACCTAGGCTAGAAGAGCTTATGGCTAGTGAGTTAAGGTAGGGGTATGTGTGGCATAACAGGTTATTGGAATAAAGCTGGAGTTAATGAGGCTGTTGTTGCACATATGGCAGCTCAGATTCAGAGTCGAGGCCCAGATGATGCCGGTATCTGGTTGAATGGTGATCATAGTTTGGCACTGGCACACAGGCGCCTTTCTATTGTTGACCTGTCAGCGGCAGGGCATCAGCCAATGGTTTCAGTAAGTGGGCGTTATGTTATTGTTTTTAATGGTGAAATATACAATTACCTGGAATTGCGTAAGTCTCTGGATACTTTGAGTGAGAAGAGCATCAGTTGGTGTGGTCACTCTGATACTGAGACATTACTAGCTGGTTTTGATGCTTGGGGGATTAAAGGTGCTGTTGTTCGTTCAACGGGAATGTTTGCTTTTGCTGTTTGGGATAAGCAGGATAAAGCATTGGTATTGGGACGAGATCGTTTAGGTGAAAAACCTCTATATTACGGCTGGCAAGGTAACTCATTTCTTTTTGGTTCGGAGCTAAAAGCATTAAAAAAACACCCCGATTTTCAAGGAAGAATTGATCGTGGAGCAATTAGTTTATTAGTGCGACATAGTTATATTCCTGCACCACACTCTATTTATCAGGGAATACATAAGCTTTTACCGGGCTGTTTATTGACCATAACTAAAAATAATCGGGAGCCTAAAATAGAGTCCTACTGGTCTGTGACTGATGCTGTAAAGAGCGGCATGGAAGATCAATTTTCAGGTTCACCAGAAGAAGCTGTTGATGAATTGGAACGTTTGGCAAAAAATGCTGTTTCCCAACAAATGATGTCAGATGTTCCTTTGGGTGCATTTTTATCAGGTGGGGTTGATTCGTCAACAGTTGTTGCTTTGATGCAAGCACAATCTTCACGTCCTGTTAAAACGTTTTCAATTGGTTTCCATGAAGAAAATTACAACGAGGCGGTGCATGCAAAAGCTGTTGCAAAGTATCTAGGTACAGAGCACACAGAGCTTTATGTGAACTCTGAGCAGGCAATGGCAGTAGTTCCAAAATTACCTGATTTGTATTGTGAACCTTTTTCAGACCCTTCCCAAATTCCTACATTTATTGTCTCTCAACTGGCTAAACAGCATGTGACAGTTTCTCTATCTGGAGATGGAGGGGATGAGTTGTTTTGTGGATATAATCGGTATCAGATGACCGCTAATTTATGGAAAAAAATATCACGGATACCCATTTCATTACGTAAAGTTGCAGCCAAGGGGATGACTTGTATTTCACCTCATAGTTGGGATTATGTTTCCAGTCTCATTCCTGGGCGAGCTCGTGTGGTAAATTTTGGAGATAAACTCCATAAAGGTGCGAGCGTGTTGGCAAGTGATTCTGTACCCGAACTCTATTTGGGGTTGGTCTCTCATCATAAAAACCCTGGATCATTAGTGATCAATGGCAGAGAGCCTCCTACTTTTTTAACTGGAAATAAACCTGATTTTTCTGGTTTAGATGATGTTCAGTGCATGATGGCGCTGGATATGATGACGTATTTACCTGACGATATTCTAGTTAAGGTTGATCGTGCCTCAATGGGGGTTTCTCTAGAGTCTAGAGTCCCTTTTTTAGATCACCAATTAGTAGAGTTTGCCTGGCGTTTACCACTGTCTATAAAATTACGCGATGGTCAATCTAAATGGCCTTTGCGACAGGTTTTATATCGCCATGTGCTTCGGGAATTGATTGAACGGCCAAAAATGGGGTTTGCTATTCCTTTGGGTGATTGGTTACGTGGGCCATTACGGGAGTGGTCAGAGGCACTGTTAGAGCAGAGTAGATTACAGCAAGAAGGTTTTTTTGATGCAGCTCAAGTGCGAAATCTTTGGTTAGAGCATCTATCTAAAAAGCGAAACTGGGCATATTTACTTTGGAATATATTAATGTTTCAGGCATGGTTTGAGACACAAAAAAATTGAAAAAACCAAGAAAAAAAGTACTCTATTTTGTTACAGAAGATTGGTACTTCTGCTCCCATAGATTACCTTTAGCTTTAGCTGCAAAAAGAGCAGGTTATGAAGTTATTGTTGTGACCCGGGTACGTGAACATGGCGATGTAATTCGTTCGTCAGGGCTTGAATTGATACCTCTAGAGCTTGATCGAACGGCTCGTGGCTTATTGGCACAACTAAAAACAGTTCGTAATCTAATTTCCATTTATAGAAAAGAGAAACCGGATATTGTTCATCATGTCGCAATGATGCCTGTTATATATGGATCTTTGGCTGCAAAGCTAACACGTGTTCCAGCAATTGTTAATGCACTTGCTGGATTAGGATATATATTCACCTCTACACACCTAAAAGCGCGAATGATTAAGACAGTGATTAGTACTGCTTTTCGGTATCTATTAAGAGGAGAACACTGTCGAACGATATTTCAAAACCCTGATGATAGAAACCTGCTATGTAAATCAGGAATTGTTGAGGAAAAAAATACAGTACTCATTCGTGGTTCTGGTGTTGATATCAATAAATTTTCCCCAGCCAACACGGTAGACAACCAAGAGCCTATCGTTATGCTTGCTTCTCGTATGTTATGGGATAAAGGGATTGGAACATTTGTTGAGGCTGCTAGAAATCTTGATTCGGAAGAAATAAACGCACGGTTTTTACTTGTAGGTGAAGGTGATTCAGGGAACCGGAACGCTGTACCTGTTGATCATCTTAAAAAATGGCATGATGAAGGAGTGGTTGAGTGGTTGGGCCGCTGTGAAGATATGGCCGCTGTTTTTTCCAGGATTGATATCGTCTGTTTACCTTCCTCGTATGGTGAAGGTGTACCCCTTGTTTTAATAGAAGCGGCGGCGTGTGGAAAACCTATTGTGACGACTGATGCACCAGGTTGCAGGGAGATTGTCAGGAACAATGAAAACGGTATATTAGTTCCTAAAAAAAATGTAGCGGCTTTAACTTCTGCTTTAAGGAGTTTGATTGTAGATAAACCGTTGAGAATAAGAATGGGTAAAAAAGGAAGAGAAATTGCTTGTAATGAATTCTCTGTTGAGCATGTAGTCGTTGCTACCTTGGAAGTATATAAGGCTCTGGAAAAATGAATAAAATACTTATTACCGGTGCTACTGGTTTTGTTGGGCACATGTTGGTTGGCCGCGTACTTGAGAGTGATCATGGAATTAGAGTGGCTTTGCGTCAAGATAGTAACCTTTTTCCATCTGGAATTGATAAAGCTATTGTTGAAATTTTAGGGGAGAAAACAAACTGGAACGAAGCCCTGGAACTGGTTGATATCGTAATCCACCTTGCCGCCCGCGTCCACGTCATGCAAGACTCCGCATCAAACCCATTAGAAGAATTCAGAAAAGTAAATACAGAAGGTACACTCAACCTTGCACGTCAAGCCGCAGAGGCAGGTGTTAAACGATTTATTTTTATGAGTTCGATTAAGGTCAACGGTGAGTTTACAAAAGAGGGTGTTCCGTTTACAGCAATGGATATTCCTCTGCCTCAAGACCCTTACGGTGTTTCCAAGCTTGAGGCAGAACAAGGGCTTTTGGCCCTAGCTCAAGAGACGGGCATGGAAGTTGTCATTATTCGCCCACCTTTAGTTTACGGCCCAGGTGTTAAGGCTAATTTTCTTAAAATGATGGTTGGTTTAAACAGAGGGTTACCGCTGCCATTAGGTGCAGTACACAATAAGCGCAGTTTAGTGGCTCTGGATAATCTGGTTGACCTGATTCTGACCTGTATTGATCATCCTGCAGCGGCCAACGAAATTTTTCTGGTGAGTGATGATGAAGATTTATCGACGCCTGAGTTGTTGCAACGTATGGCTAGAGCGATGGGAAAGTCAGCGCGACTGCTGCCTGTACCTGAATGGTTACTACGATCTGGTGCAGCGCTGCTTGGCAAGCGCGATGTTGCTCAGCGCCTATTGAATTCATTACAGCTGGATATCACCAAAACCAAGGAAGTATTGAACTGGATTCCACCTGTCAGTGTGGATGAAGCACTCAAGAGAACAGCTGAAAGTTTTCTTGATCAACAGTCACATTAAAGCTTAAAAAAAGTAGTATGAATGAGATCATTTGGTTTTTGTTGTTGATGGGGGGAGCTTCTTGGGTGCTTACAGGCCTCTTGCGTTTTTATGCACTGAAAAAGCAATTGATCGATATTCCTAATAAGCGTAGCTCTCACTCTGTACCGACCCCAAGAGGCGGGGGGCTCGCTATCGTTATCACCCTTTTGTTTGCATTGTCTGGGCTTGGTCTTTTTGATTGGATTGCAGCAGATCTTGTTTGGGGTTTGATCGGCGCTGGAGCTGGGATCGCATTGATCGGTTTTATTGATGATCATGGACATATTTCCGCACGTTGGCGTTTATTGGTGCATTTTTCCTGTGCGAGCTGGGCATTAGCCTGGCTGGGTGGTTTGCCACCTTTGCCTATTTTTGGTTTTGTATTTGATTTAGGGTGGTTCGGGTATTTATTAGCTGCTTTTTTTCTGGTTTGGCTGCTTAATCTCTATAACTTCATGGATGGAATTGATGGCCTCGCTGGAATTGAAGCGGTGACGGTCTGTTTGGGCGGAATTATCTTGTACATGCTGGCATCGGTGAATAACGGGGTAGAAATACCTTTGTTATTACTCGTTGCGACCGTCGTTGGTTTCCTGTTCTGGAATTTTCCAAAAGCAAAGATCTTTATGGGCGATGCGGGCAGTGGTTTTGTCGGCATCGTGCTGGGAATCTTTGCGATACAGGCCGCCTGGATTATGCCAGAACTTTTTTGGGGCTGGATTATTTTATTGGGCGCATTTGTGGTAGATGCGACGGTGACTTTGTTGCGCCGGGTTTGGCGTGGAGACAAATTTTACGAGGCTCATCGTAGTCACGCTTATCAGTATGCTTCTCGTCAGTATAAAGAGCACATTCCTGTCTCTCTTGGCTTTGGTGCTATTAATTTATTCTGGCTTTTACCGATTGCTGCATTGGTTGCTATTGGTCAGTTAGATGGTGCTTTGGGTGTGATTATCGCTTATCTGCCTTTGGTCGTTTTGGCTTATCATTTTAAGGCGGGTGCTAATGAGTGTTAGACCTACTCATTTCAAATAAACATCAAATCGTGTCTTTTTACCTTCAATACTTAGGCTGGGTTTAACGTCATTTAGAAAGGGTGCCCAGCCAGGCCTTTTTACCACCACTCGTTTTTTTGCATATTCAAGAGCCGCTTCTAACAGTGGCTCTGTATCCGGTGGGTTGCCAATAACCTGATGCAACATCTGCATCTCTTTTTTGACTTGTGCTGATTTGTTTCGTGGGGGATACATCGGATCCAGGTAGATGACATCGTACGCCTTATTTTCAAGAGTACCGTTTTTTATCAGCGTTGCGCTATCACCTATGGTCAGTTTAATGCGTGCAGTGATTTTTGATAACTGTTCACAAGACTTTGCGCGAGTGAGTGCATCATGAAGCAGTGCGCCAACAATAGGTGAGCGTTCGACTAAATGAACCTGACAACCCAGGCAGGCGAGCACCCATCCATCACGGCCTAAGCCTGCGGTTGCATCCAGCACTGTTGGGTAAGGTTGTTTTTTCATGCCGACGGCGCGACCTAAAGGTTGCTTTTTACCTCCGCCATATAATCTCCTGTGCTCATTTCGGCCTCTCACAAAGTCGATATAAATTGTATGTTGAGGTTTTGAATATACCTCTTTTAACTCAAGCCTCTCAGGGGTAAGTGACAGACAAAAAGAGTCTTTTTCATGACGGTTATCATCTATTTTTTGTATAAAAGGAATCGTCAATAATTTGGCAAGCTGTTGAGCTTCTTTGGTTTTTTCAGCAGTGCTGCAGGTGACAAAAAATCTATTCACAATGTCTGTGGATAACTTTGTGGGTAAAACATGAAGATTTGTTGAAAAACAGCCTTGTTTTTATTATTAATTAAAGTTTTATCCATTTTTTACTTTAAATTGTTATATTTATCATAGAGTTATAGTTTTTATTTTTATGCTATAAAGCTTCTCAACAAAATAATGATTGACTTTTTAATTTGTGTATAAGTAGTTTTATGTACGTATGCATTATAAATATTCTCGGTAGTCTCGCATGATAAATCCTGTGAATGGTATATCAATATTGTGTGTTAATGCGATCACTTTAAATGTTTCTCCCATTGCATCAGGCATGGTGAGTTTTTTGATTTGCTGTGCCAGCTGTAACTGGGTCGAAACCTTTTCTGGATAGGTTGCTTCAGCCATTTCTGTCAGCCCATTAGCCAGTAGAAAAAATGCTTGTGAAGTATAACCTGCAACATTGAGATCAGCTGCGACAGCAGCTTCTGCGACAGCAGTAAAATCGACATGAGCGGTAATATCTTGTAGTCCAGGCAGTATTAATGGATTGCTATGACTATGGTGTTGGTAATAGCACATGAGTGTACCGTCACATCGAAGTGGGTGATAATACTCCTGGCGAGAGTAGCCATAATCAATGGCGAGTATCATGCCACTCTGCAAAGAAGCACCGGCTTGCTTAATCCATGAATCGAGAGCTTCATTATACTCTGATGTGTAACCTGTAACATGCTGGAATGTAAGGTGTTCAGGGTAAATTTCATCTCCATCACACCATGCAAAAGCATCATGCTGCCAGCAGACCATTTTTTCTATAATTTTATTGTCTTGCCATTGAATGCGACGCACCGGCATAGCATCAAGCACTTCATTGGCCAAAATGATGCCATTAAACTGTTTTTCTGGCCAATGATGAATCCACCGTACACGCCCTAAAAGGTGGGGAACATGTTTTTCAATTGTTTGTCGTTGGCGCTGCTGTAATTCAGCGCTGAGTTCCAAAATCATGTAGTACTCAGGAAGACAATCCAGTCGCTCAAGTTCACATAAAATATCCGCAGCCATAATACCGCTGCCTGCACCAAACTCTAATATTTGTGGTGTGTCTAATACGTTTAAAACTTGTTGGCATTGATTGGCCAGGCAGCGTGAAAACATGGAGGAAATTTCAGGTGCTGTAATAAAGTCACCACGCTCTCCAAACTTTTGAAGACCTGCGCAATAATATCCTAGCCCCGGTGCATATAGTGCTGACTCCATATATTCGGCGAAGCTGATTTTTCCACCACTGGTTTCAATTTTTTGACGAATGTGAGCGATCACTTTTTCGCAGTGCAGGCGAGCTTCTTGATCGGGGATGGGTAAGTCGATTGAATCAGGCGGGATGGGCTTAGTTTGCTGCAATTTATTTGGCATTCGGTTAGAGTGAGGCTGAATAATAGGGAATGTTATTTGAGTCAGCCGTAATTCTATTCGGTTCTGGCAATATTTACTACGCAGAATTTTGGGGAATACGTAATGTCTCAATCAGTTATTTTGATTACTGGTGCTGCTCGCCGTGTGGGTGCTGTGATTGCCCGCCGCCTGCATGCAGAGGGAATGAATATTGTCTTGCACTATCGCAGCTCTCGCCACGAAGCTCAGTTATTACAAGATGAATTACAGGATCAGCGACCCGATTCAGTGGTTTTGATTCAAGCTGATCTGTTACAGGTTTCAAAATCCCCCCACCTGGTTAAGGAAGCAGCAGGAATTTGGGGGCGGCTTGATGCTTTAATTAATAATGCTTCAACCTTTTATCCAACATCGGTAGGTAAAATCACAGAAGCACATTGGGATGACTTGTTCGGTGTTAACTTGAAAGCGCCACTTTTTTTATCTCAAGCGGCTGCACCTTATTTGGCTCGGCAAAAGGGTTCCATTATCAATATTACGGACATTCATGCCGAGCGCCCACTAAAGTCTCATTCTGTTTATTGTGCAGCTAAAGCGGGATTGGTGATGCTGACCCAGTCGCTTGCTCAAGAGCTAGGGCCTGATGTTCGTGCAAACGCGATTGCACCCGGCGCGATTATGTGGCCTGAAGAGGGGATGGATGAATTTACCAAACGGCGGATTATCTCTAAAACTGCTTTGAAACGGCATGGTGAACCTGAAGATATTGCTGAAGCAGTCTATTATTTATTACATAGTGCGAAGTTTACAACAGGACAAGTGCTTACTGTGGATGGTGGGCGTTCACTGGGAAATTAATTAAAAAATCAGTCAAACCCAAAAGTGACCCGCTTGAGTGGTTGGCTACTTTGATCAAAATTTTTCCATAGATCTATATAGCTTTGCTGAGTGACGGGGTGAATTGCCTGACCATTGATTTCAGCTAATGGTCTCAGTACGAATGCATATTTTACAATTTCATCACGCGGTAAAATCAGACTGCTTTCTTGAATAATTTGATCACCGTACAATAGAAGGTCAATATCCAGAGTACGTGGTGAAAAGCTTGGGCTGCTTCGATCTCTTTTGTGGGTATCTTCAATATTTTTGAGGATCAGAGATATTTTATGGGCAGGCAAGGTTGTTTGAAAAGCAGCGACCAGGTTATAAAAAGGGTCACCTTTAAAACCCACCGCTTCACTTTCATAAACCTCAGACAATGTAAGTGCTCCAAACTTCTGCTTTAAATGGGCTA
>WFXF01000034.1 GCA_015490755.1 Gammaproteobacteria bacterium | reverse complement strand
GCCACAACTCTCGGGAGTGCACGATGAATCGATGGAAAAAAGCCCTGACAATATCCATCCTGCTGCTGTTCATTTTTCTGCTTGCCGGATGTAATGAGAGCTACCGGGAACTCCCTGTTGATTTCGAATATGCAGGCAACTCTGTTTCAGGATCGCTTGTGTTACCCAGGAATAGCCAAGGGCCATTTCCAGTCATGGTCTTTGTTCATGGGGATGGCGCTATGCCCTATGATGCCTATGGCTACTATCGCCCACTCTGGAATCGCCTGGCCAAACAGGGAATCGCTTCATTTTCATGGGACAAGCCGGGCGTTGGAGGCTCGCAAGGCGATTGGGAAAGTCAGAGCATGGAGGATCGTGCTGACTTGGTTATCACAGCCATTGAGGTATTGAAAAAACGTACAGATATTGCTTCGAATCAAGTGGGATTGATCGGATACAGTCAGGCAGGCTGGGTACTACCACTGGTGGCCAGTAAATCAGAGTACCCGGATTTCATGGTTTTGGTATCGACCGCAATCAACTGGATGGATCAAGGGGATTATCTGACAAAAACACGGTTGACACGGGAAGGCTACTCTGACGCAGAGATAAAGCAGGAGATTGAACGCTCCCGCAAAATTACAAAACAGCTTTTTTCCCCCTCTTCTACCTATGAGGAGTACCTCCAGTATGATCGCACTGTTACGGATCAAGGAGCTAAAGAAAAAACCATGCCCCCCCAACGCTTTCAATTTGTCAAACTGAACTGGCGCTCTGACGCACGTGAGAGCTTAAAACAGATCAGATCCCCAACACTGGCGGTATTTGGTGGCCATGATTTGAATGTAGATATTTCTGAGAGTATTCGCGTATACAAAAAAACATTCAAGGAGTCAGGTAACGAAGAGTTGACCATAAAAGTTTTTCCAGAGGCGCAGCATAGTCTTTTGAAACAAAAATACTTTAAAGAAATTGTTCCAGGAATCGGGTTTATCATTAAATTCGAATTTCTTGGTAAAGATGCCTTTGCCGATGGTTTTCTTGATTTTGTAGCGGAATGGGTTGAAGGGGAAACCGAGAAGAATCAAGTCGGCTCAATTTCATACTCTCGGTAATCTAGTGGTTGATGTACTAGAGGGGTAACAACACGCTTCGAAGCTCCACTATTTTTGTCTCGGTTGTTGACAGTTGATGGGCAGAAACCCAATCAAAACGAGTGCTGTGAACATTGTTGAGGAAATATTATGCCTGTAAAAAAGAGTATACATTAGGCAAATACTGGTATCTCGGGTTTCTGGCGATTTTTGGTCTGCCTGACGCTTATCATCTTCTTCAGGGAGAGGTCTACTCCGGGTGGATGCTCTTGTGGTTTTTGTGGTTGATCGATTTTATACCATCAAAAAGATCAAAGAGGTAAGTCCGAATGTATAAAGAGCTATACTTCAAATACAAATGGTATCTGTTGATCACTGTACCTATGAGTATTCTTCTTGGTATGGCGAGTATGAGCGTGGTGGCTACGATCAGCGACGCGATTGGAAATCAGCCGGAGCAGATGAAGTATGGCGCGGAATATTTTTTTATCGCGGTTTTCGTTCTGTTTGTAGTGGGTCTTGGCAATGACTTGCTTTTTGTCAAAATGGCCGTCAATGTCAGTTACGATATTCAAGTGAAAATGATTCGCCGGGTGATGGCAACGCCACTGTTCCGGTTGGAGCGTATCGGTTTACCCAAGGTGATTGCTACTCTGACAGAGGATCTGGAAACGGCGGAAAAATTTTTTCACGTACTGCCCGCACTGATAATTAATGTTGTGATTGTGCTTTTTGGTATCGCCTACATGGCATATCTGTCGCTAGAGTTATTGGGTATTGTGCTTGGCTTTTTAGTGGTTGGATTCTTTACGATTGCCTGTTTACTTTGGTATACAAAAAAAGATCGCGTTGCAGTTCGGGAAACGGTTGATCTCATGATGGGCCATTTCCAGCGCGTGGTTTCCGGTGGCAAGGAGCTGTCACTTAATGACTACCGGAAATACCGGTTTACCCGAAAAATATTCTCGACTTCAGATGAGATTCGCAACAGGAGCTGGCGGATATTCAGTTTTCTCTCCGTGGTTGAGCAGTGGGCGCAGTTTCTGCTGTTTGCGATATTGGGTGTAATTATTTTTCTGGTTGGAAACTACCTGTCGTTATCCATGGAGGTTATTGCTGGTTATGTTATTACCCTGCTTTTTCTGCTGGAACCGATTGAGGTGATTGTCAACAGTTCTGACGAGCTGGTTGATGCAAGAGTCGCGTTTGACAAGATTGATAGTTTGCAGCTGAATGAAGTCAATGGGTGGGATCAGATTGTATACCCTCAAGTTAAAACAACTCAGAACGCTTGCGGAGTCAAACTTGAGGTTGAAGCCATTGAATACTCCTATGCTCTGGAGAGAGATGATAAAACAGAGATGTTTCATATCGGGCCACTCTCCACTCGATTTAATCCCGGTGAAATCACCCTGATTATCGGTGGAAATGGCAGTGGAAAGTCCACTCTATTAAAGGTTCTGTGTGGATTGTATCCACTGGATGCTGGCTGCATCTATTTGAATGACAAAATGGTCAAACCGGATGAAGTCGAAGTGTTTCGCAACCACTTTTCCATTATTTCTCAGGACTTTTGCCTTTTCGAAGAGGTTCTTGACGCGAATGGAAATTTTTGTGCTGACCCTGTCATTCATGGCCTTTTGGAAAAACTGAAGCTTTCTGCTGTGGTAACATCAAAAAATGGGGTGTTATCCCGGCTTGATTTCAGTCATGGTCAGCGCAAACGTCTGGCGCTGTTGCAAGCTTACTGCGAGGACAAACCGGTTATCTTGTTCGATGAGTGGGCAGCGAATCAGGACCCCTTGTTCAAGGATATTTTTTACCGGGAGATTTTGCCTGCTCTGAAAAGGCGGGGGAAAACCGTGATTGTTGTCTCCCACGATGATCGCTATTTTGATTGTGCCGACAAGGTACTGAAAATTGAGCAGGGTAAGCTGAGTAATTGCAAAGAATGAGAGTTTTGATTGTCGAAGACGATGCCGAGCTGGCAGCCGCCATGAGTGATTATCTGGCCTTGCAGGGCGTTGAATGTGACTTCGCATACCACGGCGAGTCTGGTTTGACGCTGGCTCAGGAGTGCCGGTTTGATGTGATTGTTCTGGACCTGATGCTGCCGAAAATGCGAGGCTTTGAGGTGTGCGAAAAATTGCGTAAACAGGGAAATTTTACGCCAATTTTGATGCTGACCGCTTGTGATACCAACGCAGAGCAACTTACGGGGTTTCAGGCCGGTATTGATGATTATGTTGTCAAACCTTGCCCCATGCCTCTGCTGCTGGCTCGTTTGCAGGCCTTGCAGCGGCGTGATAATCCACAAACAGATCAGTTGTCGATAGATACACTGACCTTATACTTCAAAGAACTCAGAGCAACGCGTGAAGGGCATGAGATCAAGCTGACGCCAACCGGCTGGAAAATACTCGAATTGCTGGCACAACGCAGCCCTGAAGTGGTGTCAAGAGGTGATCTGGAAGATCATGCCTGGCCGGATCATGAGGTGGATAGCGGCAACTTCAATGTCCAGCTGCACCAATTGCGCAAGGCGGTGGACAAACCCTTTGCTTACCCCCTGATCCATACACTTGTCGGTGTGGGGTTATGCCTCAGAAAAAAAGATGTCTGAGAACCAGCAACGTGCCCGCACACTGGCCGAACAGGTGCGCTGGCAGTTGTTATGGCTTGGCACGGGGCTGTTTTTTGTTTGCTTGCTGATTCTGCTCGTTTTTTCCTGGCGCGCTGCCGTAATTAATACCAACAGCCTGATGCAGCTTGAGGCGCAATCATTGATCCGCCAGGCAGCCGAACATCCGGATTTACCTTTGCCCCGTGGCGAGACGTTTAGCGCCTATCGGCAGTGGCTGGATATTCCCGAATTATTGCGTGGCTATTTTGATGGCCCGCCACTCTCCAGTGGAAAAGTTATGGAAGCGCGTCTTGCGAATGCCGATGGAAGCACCGACTATCTCTATCTGTTGCACTATATCGATGATGATTACGGCGAACTGTTCTTGCTCAGCCGCCATAGTACAGCAGAGATTGAGGAGCTCTCTCTGGCTTTTGTCAAAACAGCACTGAATCAGGCGCTCTGGTTGACATTAATTATTTTCATATCACTGTTCTTTTTGGTGAGGTGGCTGATTCGCCGTACCACCGAACCATTGGCGCTGCTCAGCCAGTGGGCATCCAGCCTGGGGAGGAATCCGGATCAACCTCTGAGTACCAACTTTCCCATCGAAGAGTTGAATCAGCTTGCTGCGCAACTGCACGAAGGGGTCGGTAGAATACAGGCATTTAATCAGCGCGAGCAGCAGTTTTTGAAACACGCCAGCCATGAATTGCGAACACCTTTAGCGATTATCCAGGCCAGTCTGGATACTTTGGATCTGCAAAGCAATGAGACCAGCCGGCCAGCAGTGCAGCGCGCGCTAAGAGCCAGCACGAATATGAGACGGCTCTCCGCTGCACTGTTGTGGCTGGCGCGTGAATCTGAACAACCTGTTGACAAGAGCGATGTTGATGTTCGCGAACTGTGTGAGCAAATGATCAGGGATCATCGCTATTTAGTGAACAACCGGCAAGTTGATATTGGTTTGCATCTCGATGTTGACACTCTCTTTATCGAAGGCGAACTGCTTTCTATTGTGATTGCAAACCTGGTCAGAAATGCTTTTATGTACGGTGCCGATGGTGTAATAGAGCTGAAGGTATCAGCGAATGGTCTCCACATTGCCAACCCTGTACAGACAGAGCCCAGCAGCGAAGAGTATACTGACTCGCCGGGGTTTGGGTTAGGGCTGCAACTGGTGCAGCGGATCTGTTTCAGGCTGGGTTGGGAATTTGCTTTTGTTATAGAACAGGATGTGTTTGTTGTCACTGTTGCCTGGTGTGATGAAAAAAACAGGAAGGTCGCTACATTTTCGTGATAATTATGATTCTGCTGGGTACTGTAATAACCATCCTTATTCGTATGACCCACATATGAAGATGTAATATCAAAAATGCGTATAATACGTCTTCTCGTTTCCATCACCAGGAGGCTCTGTGGAACCCATCATATCGATCAAAGACCTGAATAAAAAGTACGATTCAGGTTTAAAAGCACTGAACAATGTCAATCTGGATATTCATCGTGGAGAAATTCTGGCTCTTTTGGGGCCGAATGGTGCGGGAAAAACAACGTTGATCAGTATCATTTGCGGCATTGTCACCCCCAGTGGCGGAACTGTTTCAGTTGATGGTCATGATATCCTTACGGACTTTCGCGGCGCACGCGCTAAAATTGGTCTGGTACCGCAGGAGCTATCAACCGCAACCTTTGAAAGCGTCTGGGATACGATGAATTTCAGCCGTGGTCTGTTTGGAAAACCGACAAATCATGCCCTTATCGAAAAAATACTACGTGACCTTTCGCTCTGGGACAAACGAGACAAAAGGATCATGACACTATCAGGCGGCATGAAACGCCGCGTTCTGATCGCTAAAGCACTCTCTCACGAACCGAAGATTTTGTTCCTCGACGAACCCACTGCCGGTGTCGATGTCGAACTGCGCCGTGACATGTGGAAAATGGTGCAAGAGCTACGTGCAAGCGGTGTGACCATTATTTTGACCACGCACTACATCGAAGAGGCCGAAGAGATGGCGGATCGTATTGGCGTCATCAACAAAGGTGAAATCATCATGGTAGAAGATAAAGATGTGCTGATGGACAAGCTCGGCAAGAAACAGCTCTCACTCACCTTGCAAAACCCACTCGATGATCTGCCTGCAGAACTGTCAGAATATTCACTGGATTTATCAAATGAAGGCAACATGCTCATCTACACATTCGACACTCAAAAGGAGCACACCGGAATTTCCGAGCTCTTGCGCCAATTAGACAAACTCGGTATCGACTTCAAAGACCTCCACTCCAGTGAAAGCTCGCTGGAGGAGATTTTTGTCAATTTAGTGAGGGATGAATCATGAATCTCTATGGAGTTCGCGCCATCTATTTATTTGAAATGGCACGTACCTGGCGAACATTATTACAAAGCCTCGCCTCGCCGATTCTCTCCACATCACTCTATTTTGTGGTTTTTGGTGCAGCAATCGGTTCACGTATGGGCGAGATCAACGGCATCAGCTATGGTGCTTTCATTATTCCCGGATTGCTCATGCTGTCACTGCTCAATGAGAGCATCTCCAATGCCTCTTTTGGCATCTATTTTCCGAAGTTTTCAGGCACAATTTACGAGATACTCTCTGCTCCTGTTTCTTCTATTGAAATTGTTATTGGCTTCGTCGGTGCAGCGGCCACCAAGTCCATTCTTCTCGGCCTTTTGATTCTACTCACCGCAAACCTGTTTGTGGATTATGAAATTGTACACCCACTGTGGATGATCTTTTTTCTGGTGCTCACTGCCGTCACATTCAGCCTGTTCGGTTTTATCATCGGTTTATGGGCAGATGATTTTCAAAAACTACAGATCATTCCGATGATGGTCGTCATGCCACTCACCTTTCTGGGCGGTGCCTTTTATTCCATTGATATGCTGCCAGAGCCGTGGCAGACGGTCACACTGTTCAACCCCGTGGTCTACCTGATCAGTGGTTTTCGCTGGAGTTTTTATGGTGTCGCCGATGTCAATATTATCGCCAGTATCGGAATGATCTTTGCCTTTATGTTTCTCTGCCTTACAACAATCTGGTGGATATTCAAAACCGGGTATCGGTTGAAAAACTAAGGAATGAGCCTATGGCCTGTACTGCAAAAGGTGTTTCCCTCTCGTGGGGATTGATACGCCCGGCTGATCCTGAAACACAATTTTCAAGAGTGTTTTCAATATTTTTTCTCGCCAAAAACAAGAATATATCTTACAATAAGAATATATCTCATCAATAGCTCAAAAGGTGAAATAATGGCAGCAAAAACACAAACATTAAGCCTTGGTGATCGCTGGAACTCTTTTATTGAATCCACACTAAAAGAAGGGCGCTATGCCTCGGCAAGCGAAATAGTACGGGATGCACTGCGGCTACTGGAAGAAAAAGAGGCTAATTCCAGCTTAGAGACTCTGCGATCAGCTCTCATTGAAGGAGAAAAAAGTGGAGACTATGGGGTACTCGATATGGAAACAATAAGACGAGAAGCTAAACAGGAAGCTGGCTTGATTTAAAAGAATGCGCTTACTACACATACAAGCAAAAGCCCGTCAAGATATAAAAAATATTTGGCGATATTCTTATAAGGAATGGGGTGAAAAACAAGCTGATAAATATTATGATGAGTTAATTTCCGGCATAAATTTAATAAAAGAAAACCCCAATATTGGCATATCCTGCGACAATATCCGTTCAGGATATCGCCAGTATCAAATAAATGAACACATTGCTTTTTACCGATTAAGCGAGAAAAAAATCCATATTGTGCGCATTCTCTATAAAAAAATGGAGTTCCAAAAATACCTCCAGTTTCACCACTCTATAGGGTAGCTAAAATAAACAAGCCTCAAGTGCCAGGGGTGAGCCGATGCAATGATGACAGCTCCCGCGGCAATATAGGCCACTTTTATTCCATTATTGCTATTTTCAGTCATTTTTTTCGCTATACCATTGAGTTCTGGGTGCGTTGACGCTGTTTAAGTTGTTCAGGGTTTACAAAATCCTCTAATAAGAATTTATTTTCAATCGGCAAGCAAACCAGACAATTTTAAACTCCGAGTTTAAAATAACTTGATTTTAATTACGCGCTTGTTTTTTATAAATTTCCAGTAGCATACCAACCTACTACTTTTTAATGAAATATTAATTTATCCCTCAGCACTGGCTAAAGAACTAAAAATATCAGCCAGCTGTTGCGTTGCTGGCCCAACACTATCTGGATGACCAAAAATAAGATGGAGAAAGCTTGCACGCTGCTGCCCTGCTTTTAACCCCAAAGGCTTCAAAATACCATCATTAAGCAATGATTCAATTTTATGTTTAGGCAACCAACCAAAACCCAATCCACTGCGAACTGTCTCGACAGCAGTATCTATACTGCTCACCGTCCAGCGATACTCTGAACCTAGCCAACCAGAATCACGCTTCATGTGCAAACCGGAATCACTAATCACTACTTGCATCTCTCTACGCAGATCTTTGCGAGTGGGCACTCGTTGTAACTGGTGAAGCGGGTGCTCTTTATGAGCAACAGCAATAAACTCTACCTTGATCAGCGAATTACCCAAAAAACCTTTAGGAACCCGAGAGCCAATCACCAAATCAGCACGCCCCTCCAGCAACGCTTCATCAGCGCCGGAAAGCACCACTTCATTCAGTTGCACTCGAGTGCCCCTGCTCACAGGTATAAACTGTTTCAGGGCAGCCATCAGATAACAGGAAGGAAAAGCAGCATCAACAACCAGATCAATTTCAGCCTCCCACCCCTCCTCCAGGCAATAAGCAAGTTGCTCTAATTCGGCGGCATCCTCAACCAACTGACGTGAACGGCGCAGTAGAACTTCACCCATTTCAGTTAGCACCGCTTTACGCCCCTCTATTTGCAACAAGGGCACACCCAACTGTTCCTGTAATTTAGCGACTGTGTAACTGACCGATGATTGACTTCGATGGAGATACTCAGCAGCTTGTGCATAACCATTATGGTCAACCACTGCTTGCAGCACTCTCCACTGCTCTAAAGCGACTTTTGGAGTTTCCATTCTTACATACCTATCTATATTTTCGATCATTGTAACCCATTATTTGCGCTTTTATATCGAAAAAATATTATCATAATGTTTTCATCCATTAACAAACTTATGAGGAAATATAAAAATGGAAAAAACAACAACTTTAATCGGGCGCATTCTTTTGGGGCACATATTTTTACTCGCTGGTATAAGTAAAATTGGTAACTATGCGGGTACTCAGGGCTACATGGAGGCCATGGGTGTACCGGGAATGCTTCTATCCTTGGTCATCTTGCTGGAAATTGGCGGTGGCCTTGCCCTGATCGCAGGCTTTCAAGCACGAATTACGGCTTTTCTATTGGCCGGATTCTCGATTATTTCCGCAATCATCTTTCACGCAAACCTCGGTGACCAAATGCAATCGATCATGTTTATGAAAAATTTCGCGATCGCAGGTGGCCTATTATTTATCACTGCTTTCGGCGCAGGTGCATGGAGTATTGATGCATACCGTAGCAATAAAACTGATATAACAACTTAACAGGAGTCATTCATTATGGGTTTACTAATTGAAGGTGTTTGGCACGATAAGTGGTATGACACAAAAAAGAGTCAAGGGGCATTTATACGTGCGGATTCACAATTTCGCAACTGGGTGACTACTGATGGCTCAGCCGGCCCCAGTGGCGTAAGCGGATTCAAGGCAGAAACCGAGCGTTACCATCTTTATGTCTCACTCGCCTGCCCCTGGGCTCACCGTACACTGATCTTTCGTGCATTGAAAAATTTAGAAGAGGTAATTTCAGTAACAGTCGTTGATCCTTATATGCTGGAACAGGGTTGGGCTTTCACGGGCAATTTTGATAGTAATCTGGATGATGTTAATGGTCGTCAGTTTCTACATCAAATTTACACGTTACAACAATCCGATTACAGCGGCCGCGTTACCGTACCTGTGTTATGGGACAAAAAAACCCAAACCATCGTCAACAACGAATCATCGGAAATTATCCGTATGCTAAACAGTGCTTTTGATGCATTTACTGATGTTAAGCACGACTACTACCCCGAAGCATTACAAAGTGATATCGATGCTATTAATGACTTTATCTATCCCAACATTAATAACGGTGTTTACCGCTGTGGCTTCGCGACCAAACAAGCCGCGTATGAAAAAGCCTTCGACGAACTATTTTCAGCTTTAGATCAGCTGGAGCAACGCCTGAAACAACAGCGTTATTTAGTTGGTGATCAAATCACAGAAGCAGACTGGCGACTTTTCACTACTTTGATCCGCTTCGATGCAGTTTATTACAGTCACTTCAAGTGCAATTTGCACCTGTTGAGTCATTATTCAAACCTGAGTCACTATTTACGTGATCTGTATCAAATGCCTGGCGTGAAAAATACGGTTAACTTCACCCATATCAAACAGCACTATTATTACAGCCAGTCAACTATCAACCCCACTCGGATTGTTCCCAAAGGCCCTATACTGGACTTTAATCAACCTCACAATAGAGCGCGTTTTTAAAATGAGAACGATGATGGCCATATTCAAGGTAGCAATGGAATAAACAAGAAAGAGCCAATCATTCCAATCCCTATTTTAATATGTGAGAATACGCCCCTTTTTTAAAATCTTCGAATAATCCAATCGTTATGGCTTCACCTGAAAATCAACAGAGTACAAACTCGTTGAGCCCGTTGGCTCCGACATTACCTGAAAAACAGAATGAATCGAAGCAATGGGGGCAACTATACGGCAGCAGTTTGGGTCTGGCGGTTGCATCAGCAATTCAAAAGCATCCAGGGCTAGTGCTGGTGCTGACAACAGATATGCAAGCTGCAACACGTTTGGCATATGAGCTTCGTTTTTTTGCAGGTGATAATGAAGAAGCCCCGATTCTCACTTTTCCTGATTGGGAGACTTTGCCGTATGACATATTCTCTCCTCATCAAGATATTATCTCGCAGCGTTTAAGCACACTCTATCGTCTTCCTTCAGTGAAACGCGGAGTGTTAATCGTACCGATTGCAACCGCCATGCACCGCCTGCCACCTCGCAGCTTTCTCGATGCCAGCACACTGCTGCTGGATGAAGGTGAGAAGCTTTATATGGACCAGATGCGCCTGCGACTGGAAGAAGCGGGTTATCAATGCGTTTCGCAAGTGACTGAGCACGGCGATTTTTCAGTGCGCGGCAGTATTCTTGATCTATACCCAATGGGAGCAAAGCTGCCCTATCGTATTGATCTGTTTGATGATGAAGTCGATAGCATCCGCACTTTTGACCCGGAAAACCAGCGTTCTATCGAACGCGTCAAACGAATCCGCTTACTTCCCGCACGTGAATTTCCACTGCACAAAGAAGGCATCACTCACTTTCGTCAAGCCTATCGAGAAGCCTTTGAAGGGAATACAGCAAATAGCCCTGTTTATCGTGATGTAAATAAAGGGCTCGCGCCTTCCGGTATTGAATATTATCTGCCCCTGTTTTTTGAACAGACTCAAACTCTATTTGATTACCTCCCCAGCAACACATTGTTGTTAACTGATAAAAAAATTGATGATGCGGCAGAAACATTCTGGCAAGAGACCAGTAGGCGTTATGATCAAAACAGATATAACCCCGAGCACCCCCTGCTCCCGCCCGCAGAGATATTTTTACGTGTTGAAGAGCTATTTGGGCAATTACGTGAATATCCTCGCATTCGTTTTCAACAGGATTCATTACCTGATGGTGGCCATACGATCAATTATGATACCCAGCAATTACCACCATTAACCGTCAATGCCCGAGCTGAGCAACCTCTTGCCGCACTTACACAGTTTTTAGACCGCTTTGATGGACGCTCCCTGATTATTGCCGAAAGCCATGGACGACGAGAAACACTGCTCGAACTGTTTGCAAAAAATCAACAACACCCTACTGTATTTAATAATTGGCATCACTTTTATAAAAGTGATGCGACACTGGGCATTACAGTCGCGGTATTAGATGACGGCTTGTGCTGCGCCTCCCCCGCCATTGCAATTATCACCGAGCAGCAGCTTTTTGGTGAGCAGGTCATGCAACGCCGTCGCCGTAAAAACAAAGGGCGCGACAACGATACCATTATTCGCAATCTAACTGAACTCACCATCGGCGCACCAGTGGTGCATGAAGAGCACGGAGTCGGACGTTATTTAGGGTTGCAAACTCTGGATATGGGTGACATGGAGCGAGAGTTCCTGATGCTTGAGTATGCCAAAGGTGACAAACTTTATGTGCCTGTCTCCTCACTGCATTTTATTAATCGCTATACCGGCACGGAAAATGCGCCACTGCATAAATTAGGCAGCGACCAGTGGGAAAAAGCTCGAACGCGTGCGGCTAAAAAAGTTTCGGATGTCGCCGTTGAGTTGCTCGATATTTATGCAAGACGTGCGGCTCGCCAAGGTTATCGCTATCAATTTGATGCCGAGCAGTATGCCGCTTTTGCAGCCGCTTTTCCATTTGAAGAAACCCCGGATCAAGCCAGCGCGATCCTGGCTATCATTGATGACATGACCTCTGAAAAACCGATGGATAGACTGGTCTGTGGTGATGTTGGATTCGGTAAAACAGAGGTCGCAATGCGTGCTGCCTTTATCGCTGCACTGGATGGAAAACAGGTCGCCGTACTCGCCCCGACAACATTGCTGACTCAACAGCACTATGAAAACTTTAAAGACCGGTTTGCCGACTGGCCCATCCAGGTCGAAGTTCTTTCTCGCTTTCGATCTAAAAAGCAACAAGATGAAACGGTTGCTGCCATTGCAGCCGGCCAGGTTGATATCATCATTGGCACTCACAAAATCTTGCAAAAAAGCATTGAGTTTAATAATCTCGGGCTGGCCATTATTGATGAAGAGCATCGATTTGGTGTGCGCCAGAAAGAGCGTTTTAAATCCATGCGCTCTGAAATTGACCTGCTCACACTCACTGCCACACCGATTCCACGAACATTGAACATGGCGATGGCCGATCTGCGCGATCTTTCGATCATTGCCACTCCACCTGCCAAGCGTGTTGCTATAAAAACATTTATTACAGAATGGAGTGACAACCTGCTGCGCGAGGCTATCATGCGCGAGCTTAAACGTGGCGGCCAAGTCTACGTTCTTCACAATGAAGTTTCAACCATTGAAAGAATGGTCAGCCGAATTTCAGAGCTGCTGCCTGAAGCTGTCGTTCAATTTGCACACGGGCAGATGCGTGAGCGCGAGCTGGAACAAGTGATGCTGGATTTTTATCATCAGCGCTTTAATGTTCTGGTTTCCACAACCATTATAGAAAGTGGCATTGATATTCCAACAGCCAATACCATCATCATCAATCGTGCTGATAAACTGGGTCTGGCACAGCTCTATCAGATTCGAGGTCGGGTCGGGCGCTCACATCACCGTGCCTATGCTTATCTGGTCACCCCTCCGAAAAAAAGCATGAGCAAGGATGCCGTTAAACGACTCGATGCGATTGGTTCATTAGAAGAGCTCGGAGCGGGTTTTACACTTGCTACCCATGATCTGGAAATTCGTGGTACGGGTGAACTATTAGGTGATGAACAGAGTGGACAAATCAATGAGGTTGGCTTCACACTCTATATGGAATTGCTTGAACGCGCTGTCAATGCACTTAAATCAGGCAATCAGCCCGAACTCGAACGTTCACTGGAACATGGAACTGAAATTGACTTGCAAGTGTCTGCACTATTGCCGTCTGATTATCTGCCTGATGTGCATAGCCGTTTGGTTCTTTATAAACGAATTGCCAGTGCCACTAATGTCGACGACCTGAATGAGCTTCAGATTGAAATGATTGATCGCTTTGGCTTATTACCTGATGCGGCTAAGAATTTACTGAAAGTGACCGAATTAAAGCTCATGGCTCAACCGATGAACATTCAAAAAATTGATGGGGGTGGTCAAGGTTTCAGAATCATATTTGGAGCACAACCCAATATCGATCAAATGGCCATATTAAAACTCATCCAGACACAGCCGCAAATATATAAACTCGATGGCGCAGAGAAACTGCGCTTTATTAAAAAACTGCCTGAAGCTTGTGATAGATTTCAAGCAGTTGAAGAGCTTTTGAAAAAAATTCAAACCAAATGAATTAGTATCAACAGAGTATAAAAATTGTCTCGTTTAATTTTATTATTACTCAGCATTATTGCTTCATACATTGCATTCTCACCGCTAGAGATTGAAACGTATGGTGCTCTCGATGCATCTCACCTGCCTGCATTTGGCATATTTACGATCGCTATTTTTTTTAATGTGCCAAATTTTCAAAAACATTGGCGCTATACTGTTACGTTAACCCTGTCGGTGCTCCTCGTCTTTGCCGTTGAGTGGCTACAAACTTTAGTAGGTCGAACGGCAAGTTGGGAAGATAGCAAACTTGGCCTCATCGGTGTCACGCTTGCTCTTATTGGAATTTATATATGGCGACATACTAAAGCGTCTTATCTGAAATGGTCCTATAGTGTGACTGCATTATCTGTGCTGGCCCTGTTTTTTTATCCTGTTGTTCAAAAATGGTACAAGCTTTCTCCCTATGCTCAGCAAGCCGTCATACAATTTATAGACCCCATTTTTGGTTAATGAAAAAAAAGTCATTACATCGAAATTATATTTTTCCTCACCTGCTTTTATTAATCATTTGCACCGCTGCAATAATGGTTGCATTTTTTCCCTATTCATTCGGAGCTTATGATGAATTTGCGAGTGAAGTTTTAAATATTACTCATCTACCCGCATTTGCTATTTTTACATTAACACTATTTTTTAGCCTTTCCAGACGTTTTGGAAACTGGCGCTACTTAATCACTATTATAATCTCTATTGTATTAGCGATTGCTATTGAATGGATCCAAGCCCGCATCGGGCGTGATGCCAGCTGGCAAGATGTGGCTTTTGATGCTACAGGAATTACTCTTGCACTATGTGGAGTTTATCTGTGGCAAAAAACAGATAAAACAAGCCTGCATGTGAGCTATATATTTTTTAGTTTATGCGTCATTGCTCTACTCAGTTACCCTGTTGCAATAAAAGGCTATAGCATCTACTGGCAGAAACAACAGTTCCCCATACTTGGAAATTTCGAAAATGAGATGGATCTCTATTCATGGCACCCACAAGGTGGGAAACCTGACAACCCGACTCGTATTGAGTTATGGAAAAATAGTGAAACAGGTAATCAGGCTCTACGTATCATCACGGGACAGGGCGATTGGGGAGGAGTTAGTTTTTTAGCTTATGATGAAGATTGGTCGAATTTCAAATATTTTTCTCTCGATGTTTTCAATCCCGACACTCAACCATTTCGCTTTTTTATTCGCATTGATGATAGTGATAAGCGCGCAATTGAATCTTACAAACATCGCTTTAACCATCTTCAGATGATTCATCCAGGTATGAATAAAATCCGTATCCCTATTCACACCATCGTGATACGCCCGAAGAGCCGAAACTTAAATATTCGCTCAATCCGCCGACTTATACTATATCTGGAAGAAAATGCACCTTCACGAATATTTTATATCGATAATATTCGTTTGGAATAGTGCCTGATCTCGTATAATAAATGTACAGCCAATGAGCATGGCACCACTGAAATGAAAGATGATCAACTAAAACTACAACCGGGTGACACTATACAGCTTCAGTTCTCTGATGATAATACAAAGCGCTTTTATGTAAAGCTTATTGGTTATTTACCCGGTCACAGCGTTATTGTAACGACACCACGGGTTGATGGAAAAATCACTATTATCAAACAAGACCAACACTTTGTAGTGCGTTTGCTGACAGGAAATACTGTCTGCGGCTTTTCAACCAGACTGATCCACTCCAGTGCTCGTCCTTACCCTTATTTACACCTCAGTTATCCAGATGAGCTGGAAACAACCATTGTCCGTAAAGCACAGCGACTCACAATTAACTGGATTGTTATTGTGCAAAATGAAGAACCTGACAAAGCTTTTGATATTCCTGAAACTGCAACTATTATTGACATAAGTACCGGTGGTGCGTTTATAAAATCTGACCGGCCACTCGGAGAAAAAGGTGATGTACTTACGTTATCAACAAGATTGATCGTAGGCAGTGTTGATCACACTCTGGTTTTACCTTCAATTATTCGTCGAGCCGAGTACCCTGACAGTCAATCAAAAGATACCAAATACAGCTATGGTATTGAATTTTTGCTTTCTGAAGAGACTGATAAACTGATATTGCATGGGTTTGTTTATGAACATCTAGCCAAAGAAAATGTAGGGGATTAATAGAGGCCAATCACTTGGCCTGCATGTTCCCGGATGCTATTCCATCACTCGCCTTTTTTCACGATCATCAACTCCTCAACTGAATGACTCACTCCCTGTCAGCTTTTTATGTTTGTATTGGATAATACAGAGATTGAGTACAGAGGTGAGAATTTTTTTAAAATAGAAAGAATTGCAACCAACAGGATTGAATAATACTATCTGTTCACAAATTTTCTATAACCAAGGAACCTTGTCATGAAGATTTTTTCCAAAACGCTGCTTTTTTCTACCCTGCTATTTTCAAATATCGGCTATGGAATCGCCGATGATTTTAGTGCCGTTCAAAACAGACTGGAAACGGCAATGAAAGCCCCTGTTCGAACTGAGGCAGATAGCAAGCGTGACCACAATCGCAAACCTGCTGAAACTTTGGAATTCTTTGGCTTGCGTGACGATATGACAGTGATTGAGTTAATCCCTGGTGGCGGCTGGTATACGAAGTTACTGGCTCCCGTACTCGCTGATAAAGGCCAGCTTTATGTTGCTCTGGGGACTGGAAAAATTGAAAAAAGCCTATTAGACAAAGAGGGCTTTTCTAAAGTCTCAGTGATTGCTAAAGAGGCCAAATTAGGGAAAAAACCGGGCAGCCACCTGTATTTTCTGGAACTGTCCGATCTGGGTGTAAAAAATGTAGATATCGTTTTTACTTTTCGTAATTATCATAATTTTGACACTGAAGGTCGAATGGCAATGAACCGAGCCGTTTTTTCAGCACTGAAACCCGGTGGTGTTTACGCTCTCGTTGACCACACCCGACGACATATGGAAGCGGACAACCCAGAGAACCGTAGACGATTTGACCCTGTTATGGCGATCAAAGAGGTACAGGCGGCAGGCTTTGTTTTCGAAGATAGTTCGGACCTTCATTACCGTGCAGATGATGAGCTCAGATATGAGGTTGGTCGTAAAAGCGTAACGGGCAATTCAGATCGCTGGACTCTAAAATTCAGAAAGCCCGAATAACAGATCCAATAATACGGGAGACAATGAAAATTCTGCTCGCCCCGATGGAAGGGCTCGTGGACAGTTATCTACGAAACATTCTAACCGGGGTCGGCGGCTATGATATCTGTGTGACTGAATTTGTCCGTGTAGTGGATAAAATCGTACCTAAAAAGGTATTTCATCGTTTATGCCCTGAGCTGGAAACTTCTGCAACCACCGAAGCGGGAACACCAGTTATTATTCAACTGCTCGGTAGCGACCCCTCTGTGTTGGCAGAAAATGCAGCTTACGCGGTTGAGCTGGGAGCACCGGGTATTGATCTTAATTTTGGCTGCCCATCAAAAATTGTTAATCGTAAAGCAGGTGGTGCGGTGCTGCTGAAATCACCTGATCGCATGCATAAAATTATCTCTGCCGTAAGGGCGGCCGTTCCCTGCCCCATTCCCGTTTCAGCCAAAATTCGGCTGGGTTTTGATCACACCGATGCTGCGCTGGATATCGCTCATGCCGTTGAAGGTGCCGGAGCCAGTTATGTTGTTGTTCACGCTCGCACCAAAGCGGATGGCTATAAAGCCCCTGCCCGCTGGGAATGGTTAGGGTATATCAACGATGCACTGAGCATCCCCGTCATTGCCAATGGTGATATTAATAGTGTTGAAGACTATCGACGTTGCCGCGAAATCAGTGGTTGTGAAGAGATCATGATCGGCCGTGGCGCAGTGAGTCGCCCCGATCTGGCTCGGCAGATTCGTCATGATTATCAAGGTGAGCCTTGCGAGACCATGAACTGGGCTGAAATTTCACACCTTTTGATGAGCATGGCTCAACAGATGAGTGCGACTGTTTCAGATAAAATCATTCTTGGCCGCATCAAACAGTGGCTGGCGATGTTAAAAAGTGTTTACCCAGAGGCTCAACACCACTTTGATGAGGTGCGACGTTTATCTTGTTTCAGCGAAGCTTGCTTTGAAAAATTCAGACTGGCCTTATTTGATGGTTAATTAGTAAGCGCCTAACCACTTTTGCGAACCGGCTTTATGGCACGCCTACTATAAAACGGGGCGCAAAGGTGTTGCCGCTTCATATCTTCGGGGTTGGGTTCGCCTTTCCTCTACTTTGGGAAACGAAACCGCACAAACCAGGTTCCCCCCTTCATTACCTTACCTGTTTTCAGCTTTTACTTGACCGACATACTTGCAAATCGACCCTTTTGTGGTCTTTAACATTGGAGAAAATACTCTGACAACAGTTGAAACAGGTGATTTTCAAGGTGTAATAACCATAAATGCACCCATCATCCAAAATACACCGTGTGCAATGAATGGCGACACCAAACTTGCCCCCCTTCCTCTCAACCAACCCAGTATTGCTCCTGCCACAAATAACGAACCAAAATCAAGCAAATGCCTCGAATAGCCTAAATGCGCCGCTGAAAATATGATTGCCTGCACCATTATCGCTATCCTGATGTCCATTTTTTCGGCAAGCAATGGCTGCAAGTATCCACGATACAAATTTTCTTCTACCCACGCTGCCAAACCAAATGCAAAAAAAGCCACAAAAAGTAATCCCCCCAAATCTGGCGCAACCATTTCCGGCGGCCTGGAATTTCCTGCCAGCATTGCCCATACAACGACATTGATGTACAGCGCAATAAAACCCAGCAAGCCCAGTCCAATAGATTTGAGCAACCCCTTTCGTTTCCAACCCAACTCCTGCCAGGAGGTCTTGGTCAACCAAACTATCCCACCGGCAATAAGTCCAATTGAAAGTAGAACAAACCAGAACAACAGGGCAAAAGGGACGGATTCGTGGAAGTAGTCAGGCGTAGCAAACCACTTATCCCACAGGGTGGTTTGAACGAAACGCAAGAACGCAAGAACGAAAAAACCACAACCAGCAAGAACCCCCACAACAAACGATTGTTTTGCGCCCACATTCGGAAGTTTTCTACCCTTGCCCTCATATATCCTTACTCCTGCGCTTATTGACAACCGGATACTTCAATGGAAGTTGATTCGGCGGACTATCTTTCGCTGCCAAGAGCTGTCCGGTTTCTAATTTTGCCGGAAGCATACTTCGCCCAACGACAGAGTTTTAATGCCGATTCGCCGGAAGACAAGCCGGTTTTCCGAAACCCTTTGTCTTCCATTCTCCTAGCCTTCGGCTCTGCGATTACCTGGCAAGAGGACTTCCATTTGTATCATACCCAGCACACACGCTCTTAATTTATAGTTCAGATAATATCTGATTCAATGCTGGACGCATACGTTCGACACAAGCATATCCCTCACTAATGGCAACCGTTGCTTGATCAAACTCCATCAGGCCAAGTCTGGATAAACGGGGTGTTAACATAACATCTGGTGGATCTCCCGCCATTCGGCTACGTGTAATTTGATCCTGCATTATATTTATCGAGCTGGCCATAACATTAAACAGGCCGGGAATATCTCTATTTTCACCCAGCAATTGCGACAAAAAAGTTCTCTTTTGTTCATAAAAACTTGATGATATTTGCCCAGATATTCTTGTCCAGATACCTGATTCTTCCTCGTTACTGCTTTTTCGTGATAATTTCTCACGTGCTTTGAATTTGCGTTTATAATGTTTACCAACAATATCACCATTCAGATTAACCGCAATAACCACTTCTGCACCCATAGCACGGCAAAGAGAAATTGGCACAGGATCAACCAGACCACCATCCACAAGCCACCTACCATTAACTTTAAATGGTGCAAACAGCCCCGGAAGAGCTACTGATGCCCGAATACTATCCAGCAGAGCACCTTCGCGCAGCCATATTTCACGCCCTGTATGGATATCTGTTGCTACCGCCGCAAACGATACGGGAAGTGATTGAATATTAAGCTCACCCATATACTGACGAGCAAACCCCATTAATTTTTCACCCCGGATAAAACCACCCTCCAAAAGCGACAAGTCCAAATACTTAAGGATATCCTTCCAGGTAAGATTGTTTACCCAGTGTTCAAATTCATCCAACTGTTCGCTAGAATAGGCTGCTCCTACTAGCGCACCAATAGAACTACCAGCAACGATTCCCGGATGAATCCCCATCTCTGCCAACGCCCGGATAACACCAATATGAGCCCAGCCACGCGCTGAACCACTGCCTAATGCAAGACCGATCTTTTTATTTTTTTCAGGCAAAATTTTCATCTAGATTAATCACCAACAGCTATCACTATAATAAACCTTTATTTTCATAAAAATTTTAATATTACGACAAACACCATACATTTTCCCCAACTCACTCAAAAAATAGATCGTTCAGTATAGATCCAGGCTACTTAGAGCCTGATCAGAAAATATAACCGGTTGATATTATTATCATAAATGGCTTCTATTGGGTATAATGATGCACATAAAACAAGCCAACCCCATCAAAAAGTGTGCACCTATGATCCGCTATCCCACGACCTGAGCCTGCTCAATGAAGCCCGGGAGTTCAGTGAAAAGATCATCGACGAGCTTTACCCGAAGACGGACTGGAAGAAGAAGCGTCGTTACGATGATCGCATGGTCAGCATCAGCCAGCCGTATGTGCGCCCGATCGTCCGGGGCAAGCTGGACAAGCCGGTGGAATTTGGCGCGAAGCTGAGCGTGAGTCTGAACGGCGATGGCGTGGCTTGTGTGGATCACCTTCGCTGGGAGGCATTTCATGAAGGCGGCGATCTGAAAAGCCAGGTAGAAGCCTACCGCGAACGCCATGGCTACTATCCAGAGGCGGTACTGTGTGATCCGGTGTACGGCACGCAAGAAAACCGGCGTTATCTCAAGAAGCATGGCATTCGATTTGCCGGTAAGCCGTTAGGCAGGCCGAAGAAGGTGACGGAAGCGAACCGTGAAGAACTGAAACGACTGAAGGCACAGCGGCGCGAGGAATACCTGCAACGCATTCCGATTGAAGGCAAGTTTGGTCAAGGCAATAACGGTTACAACCTCAACTACATTCGGGCGAAGCGGGCTGATACCTCCTTTGCCTGGATCAACAGCATCTTCCTGGTGATGAACCTGCTGGTCCTGTTGAGGATCTTTTTTGCCCTGTGTAAAAGTGGCCTTGCAGCAGTCCGGATGCGACTATTGCGCGTGGTGGAGAGACTGCTGCTCCGTTATCGGCTGGCACACGACACCCGGCAACGGGGTGATCTGTATCAAATGACAATGTGCTGACTTTCTGAGCAAACTCTAATTATGCTCTGGTTTCGGCTTCATTTATGTTGTTTAAGTAACTCAATAAATTGAATACATTCCACACCAACTTCATGCATAGCACAAACTGCTGGAATCTTATAATTAGTGCCCGTCCGAAAAGCCACCAAAAAGCTCAAATCCCCAGTTTTATTTCCGCATAACGGGAGCGGTTATTCGCAAAAAAGTCATGACTAGATAATAAAAAAACGGGCAAAACATGCAAATTAAGCTGATCGCAAGAATTTGCTCGAATTTAACGCGACAGCCACCCTGCCTTTCGGTAATTCTCCATAAACTGCGGTGAATTTAAATGTCAGTTCAAGCAGCGAGTAACTGCTGTTGTCTCTTTAGCGATTCCAGGGATGCTCTTTGCCGCAGCAAGCCAATACGGTGCAGGTTTGTAGCAACAATGGATAGACCCACATATCGATCAAGACCATTCGACCCATAAGATAAACAGCGACCCAAACCCCGATTCTCAAGATTATTTATGCAGGACTCTACAGCAGAGTGTTGCCGGCGGGCCTGTTGATACTCCTCTTGCTGCACCTGCGCTTGCTCACTCTTGTTTAACCGACCTTTTTTGGGTAGTACGGAAAGATCAAGGCGCTCTTTGAGATCAATCACATTTTCTTTTGTATAAAAACCTTTATCAAAACTGCATTGATTGAGTGCAGGAAAGCGCTCCTGCGCATCGATAATCATGGTTATCGCCACCTTCTCATCGGTCTCTTTATACATCACCCTGTGATGAAGAATGAATTGATGCTGATCTTCCAGAACACAGACACGAACCCCCAGCTCAACCGGAACGCCTGCTTTTCCCTTTGATATCCACTCGGTATGCGGCTCGAATATTGAAAAAACCTTCTCGTTATGCGGGATCACTTCTCCATTGAGCACCCGCCGCGTTATCTGCTCTATCTGCCTTTTTGCGTGCTCAATATAGTCATCTATATGCAGCACCGAAATAAAATCACCTCGCTGCGCAAGTTGTACTAAAGCCTGTTCGCTTCTATCTATAAACAGCTCTGCCAGTGACAGGTAATCACGATAGTGCTGATGAATGATTTCGATCTTCGCCTGCCTTTTCTCTTCATTCCTGGAATTGGAGTAACGTGAATTTTGAACTTTACGAAACTTCTTCTTCAGCTGTCGCAAGTTAAATCTGTATTGCCGCCAGCCACTCACACCGGTACTTTCACATGCGCGTCCGGTGACCTCTATCAGCTTGCGCATCGAATCCCAAAGTAAATTCGTATCTGTAGGGTAATGGACATCGGTTTCGACAACAAACGAATCACAGCGCGCTTTCAAGGGCTCTGACGGACTTTTTTTTAGCAATGCATGACCCGCTTCAACAACAATCTGATTGATCTCCAGCAGAACTTCAGGTGTGAGTAAATTGACATTGTCTGCCAGTGTCTGAAGGGCATAACGATGCGGATCCTCCCAGCCGGAGTGACCTAGCATCTGTCTTAACAGTAAATGATTGTTGGCCAGATCGTGCAGCCGATCAAAATCACTGTTAGTGGCCAGTTTTACCGTCGCTAAAACAAACACTCTCCATAGTTCCATTCCCGGGCGGCCTGTGTTTGTATCCACTTTTGCATCCATCGTCTTCTCAAGACAAGAAAAAACCTTATCCCGAACAGACTCATTGACATAGATGTATTGCAGACCTTTTAGTATGGCGGGGATATCATCACGTGAACGCGCATCAAACTCAATGTCGGCAATATCAATCTGACCAAACTGACGTTGCGGAAATTTCACGATTCTCATAACCCTTTCCCCCGAAGTTTTATACAAAAATGGCTTATATTGCGATTTTATAGCGTATTTATATTTTCCACGCATCAATTATACACTTCTTCAAACCGAGAATTAAGTGAATGTCCTTTTATATTCAACGCGTTATCGGTTTCCGGACGGGCACTAATTAGATTTTAGTTGCGGTAATTTGTTTTGTCTGCCTTCTTCACTAATCAGTATCATGTTTGTTTCCTTGGCAACAGCGATAATAAACAGGTCATTTTCTCCAACACCCTTGGTATATTTTTCTTCCTCAATATCCAATAAGGCTTTTATTTGAGATGCCAATAATAAAGCGGATGGGGTAAGCGAAAAAACCTGTATATTATTCTCTTTAAGCCATTTACCACACTCAGGAATTTTATGGGTTACTTCCTCCAATGCTTTTTTTGAAATTGAAAAGTTTTTAGTTTCAATTTGCCCAGCGACCCAATCCCATAATGAATTAAAATGGTGGTTTGCTGGGAGGGTAATTATCCCATGCGTGGATCATAGACGATGCATCAAAGCTATACATATTGCTCCAACTGACGCACGTCACTGATTTTTATATTATCCAGATAGGTACTGGCTTTAGCTAAGGTAATTTTCTGGTTGTGTAGTGAATCGAATACTGCATACACAAAAGGTCTGCCAAACATATTAACAGGCTCCCTGTGTCTATAGCTTCGTGGTATTTTAGTATCGGTTTTTTTTGTACGTTCTATTTCCCTTTGTGTATTTTTGAATTTTTTATAGTCTTGATAATGTTGCTCTGTTATTTGAGAACTTTTTAATAATCGTACTAAAATTGCCTCAACACTCACACACCAACTACTATTGAAATCTGCCAAATTCTGATCGAATTCACTGACACTTAAACTCAACAGCTTACCCACATCAATTTGGCTTAAAAAAGCATCAGGCATTAACAAATTACCAGCAAATTCATTGGCATCTTTTTCCTTTCCCTGATAATTGTAAAAATCATCCTCATCATCAATCACACTTTCTTTGTGTAACAGCAAATGGGCTAATTCGTGCATTAGGGTAAAGGCTTGTGCCCCTTTACTTGTCTGCTTTTTAATCACAATAATCGGCAAAACATCATAAAAAAGAGAAAAACCACGCACGGGTTCGTTTTTATCAATCTGCCATTGCCCGTTATAGCCATTAGAGACAAAGACCATAATGCCTTTGTCTTCAACCGCCTGACGTAAATCATCAAAATTAACCGTATCAGGCAATCCCAGCCATTGGCGCACTTGGTTACTTGCTTGTTTGATATTATCTGTACTGAGGGCAAAATCAGGCAGCCAATCACTTTTAACGGGTTCATCCAAATCTTCCAATAAACCAATATAAATTTGTCTTTGTTTTTCGATTCGTTCAATCAATGCCCGTAATTTAGGGGAATGGATAGGCTTTTGATTATTGATGGTACGAAATTGTGGAGAGTATATTTTTTGCTCCTGAACCTCGCTTGGTTCAAGAAAAAATAACAAACTGCGCTTGAAGAAATTAGCCAGTTTTTCAAGTTGATTGACACTTAACACCTCCTGACTCGCCATCGCTTGTTCCAGCGTGGTTATGGCAATAGAGACACGGCTAGATAAATCAGCTAGATCTATCTCTGCTGTATCTATACACCATTGCAAACGATTGGGATTAAGGGCTATCTTTTCCATGATTGTATTATAACTCTCCTGCAAAGGCTTTTTGCAAGATTGATTTTTTTAGCTCTAGGAGGCTGTCCGAGAATGGAAGTCGTAGCGAGGGAAAGCCATTTTGAGGCAGATTTGGTGTAAATTTGAGGCGAATAGTTGTTCTATTTAACGAAAATTTACACCAAATATGGCCGAAATGGATTTTCCGCAGTAGACTTTTCATTC
>WFXF01000033.1 GCA_015490755.1 Gammaproteobacteria bacterium | reverse complement strand
GAATGAAAAGTCTACTGCGGAAAATCCATTTCGGCCATATTTGGTGTAAATTTTCGTTAAATAGAACAACTATTCGCCTCAAATTTACACCAAATCTGCCTCAAAATGGCTTTCCCTCGCTACGACTTCCATTCTCGGACAGCCTCCTAGCTCCAAATAATCATAAACACCTTATTAACAATACCATTTTAGTTTTACAATTGATCTAAAAAAACAACCTTGCTTCTATATTTATGGATACTGGATAGCTTCCGAATTCACTATTAAACAGGCCATTAACAGGTTTATCTCCCAATGGAATACCTAGATTACCCACCAATTCGGACTCGTCAGAGAGTGAGTATGTAGTATTCAGTGATATTAGCGTTGAGTGGTCATCAAGGTTGCTGATAATGACCGCTTGCCCACTTAACAAAGGGGTGATTTCATAACCACCACCTAAGGCGCTGTAATAGCGGCCGAGATATTGAGTGTTGCCCGTTTGTGCTATTGCCGGGTAGCCGGCAACGTTGTCGCCACCCAGCCCGTTGTAAAACAGCTCTAATCGAAGTTCAAAACTGCTTTCCCAGCGATGTTCCAGGCCAAGGCTGAATTGTTGGTAGTCATCAAAATTGTTATCGAGTGAATTACCATGGTGCCCTTCAAAACGAACTCCCAGCCATTCAAAAAGCTCGCCTTGCAAGGCGGCACCGATGATGTTTTTATCCACGACACGTCCTGCAATCAGTGCTGTTTCGACATTGCCATAGGAATTTGACCAGTGCACTAAATAGGAGGTGCGTTCACTGGCTGGTTTATCGCTCCAGCCGGTATCACTCTCTGGCTCTGCGGCATAACCCAATACGCTGATTAATGAAAGCTGGGAAAACGCCCCCAAACTTATTTCGGCACGCACTGCGTCAACGCCCGATTTATAAACGCGGTAAAATGTTTGTGCTGAAAATGGGGCAAAAAAATCGTTGGGTGTAAAATAAAAAGTTGTCGCAAGATTGATGGCTTGCCGACCTAAAGCCAAATTAATATATGGGTTTGACCAGCGCAGTGCAAAGCGATCCATGGCGAGGTGGACATAATCTTCATCATTAAAACCTGTTTCAAATGCAGCGCTGCGTTCAACAAAAGCCGGTAGCCCCACACCGCTCTGCTGTTTGGCTAAAGCAGCGGGGATATAGGTTTGATAGGCATTGAATTCAAACCCCCAGTGTTTACCTGTATCCGCGTTGATCATTAAGCGTGCAATGCCGGCAACCCCCGATGATTGTTGATCGGGGTAGAGCATTTTATCTTCAGGAAACTGTAAGGCACTGACAAAGCCACGCACCAGACCTTGCGCATCGATGTAAAACCGTTCACTTTGCTGTTCGTAAAAGGCAAATATCTGGCTTGGCTGTATCACCAAAGCCATAAGCGCTATTACGAAAGTCGCTTGGCTACGCACCGCGCACCTCATCGCTTTCCAGTCGTCCATCCAGCAGTCGAATCAGTCGCCGTGCTCGATCCATCACATGCTGATCATGAGTGGAGAAGAGAAAGGTGATGCCTTTTTCCTGATTCAGTGCCTGCATCAGATCCAGTAGTGATTCAGCGGTGCGTGAATCGACATTGGCGGTCGGTTCATCCGCGAGGATGATGGCCGGTTGGGTGACGATGGCACGGGCGATTGCAACGCGCTGTTGCTGACCACCCGACATCTCATCGGGGCGGCGCTTTTCCAGACCTTCCAGACCAACCTCTTTCAATATGACCATCACACGGTCATGGCGCTCTGATTCATCGACACCTTGCAGGTTCAGAACAAATTCGGCGTTTTCGTATGCCGTCATCACGGGGATCAGATTGTAGGCTTGAAAGACAAAACCAATGCGATTTTTACGTACATTTGAGAGTGCGCTGGCGCTGAGTGTGGCGAGGTTAATCTGATCAACCCAGACTTCACCTGAACTTGGCACATCCAAACCACCCACCAGATTCAACACGCTGGTCTTGCCCGACCCTGATGGCCCACACAGTGCGGCAAAATCACCGCGTTGAATATCGAGTGATAAACGGTCAACTGCTTTGACTTCAATTTTACCTTGCTGGTAAATTTTGCTGACATCTTTTAACTGTACGATAGGCGTTTCTGTTTGTGTTTTCATGAGAATAATTCTAATTTATTTTCAAGCTATCAATCGGTGGAATACGTCCGGCGCGCCATGCAGGGTAGGCACCTGAAGCCAACGCCAAGATAAACAGTCCAGATAAAATTGCGATGACACTCTCTTGAAAGAGGCGAATTTTCATCACAGGGTCAATCAGTACACCGCCAAAATCCATATCATCACCATAGGCACCGGAGAGATCAATTCCGATTTGATTCATGTATATAAACCAGGGCGTAGTGATGATTATTCCGATAATCAAACCCACCACCGCCAGCCAGAATGATTCGATCATGACCAACCTGAACAGATTAAAAGGAGTCATCCCCACAGCCATCATCACACCAAACTCTCGTTTGCGTTCCAGTACGCTCATCAACATGGTATTGAGAATGCCTGCTGCGACAAGCAGGGCAATCAGAAATTGGCTGATGTAATTGGTGCTCTTGTCCATCGCAATCATGCCCGCCAGATCGGGTTGAGACTCTTGCCACGTCAGCACTTCAGTATTGGCGTAAACCGGCAAGGCGGCGAGTGTGTTACGCAGTTTCAGTGTTCGACGTTGATCATCAAGAATCAACGCCACCAAAGTCGCTTCATCCGCTTTATAATCCAGAGTTTTTTGCACACGCTTGATCGGCAGCAATGCCATGGCACTATCGACTTCACTGACACCGGTTTTAAAAATGCCCGTGACGCGCTCAATGGCACTGACGATTTCGCCGTGGGCATCGGTGGTGGTGTAGACCACTTTTTTGCCGATACGCAGTTGTAGTTTTTTTGCCAGTTTTGCACCCACCACAATGCCAGGGCTGTCGGCACTATCGAATAGACTTCCTTTAATCATGGAACGGATAAACAGATTACTTTTTTCACTCTCCTGCGCGGGATCAATGGCAATGAACATACCGCCGACGCTTTTATGCGCACTGGCAAACATCGCTTGACCACTGATGCGTACCATCGCATCGGCAACTTCCGGGCGAGCGAGTGCTTTTTCACGCAATATTTGCACTTCATTCAAGCGCTTTTTAAGGCTGGGCGCGCGGTTGTAGTCAATCGGCTCTATCGTGACATGACCCATGCCCATGCTCGCCCCTGCGTCGATCATACGGGTGTAGTAGTGATCACCGGCTCCTGTAAAAGTGACAGCCAGCATAACACCAAAGGCGATGGAAAAAGCGGTGATCAAGGTGCGACGTTTACGTCGCCACAAGTTGCGCCATGCCAGTTTGTTCAAGTTCATCTCACCTCCCTTTTTTCATTGGTAATGGATTGCATCCACTGCTCTGATTTTTGCCACTTTCAGCACCGGATAGATCGCCGCCAGCATTGTAATCAGAAAAAGGAAAATAACCGGATTGATCAACACATCCGGTGTGATATAGGCGTACCAGATCGGATCGAGAGCAATACCGGCAAAGCTCACATCTCCGGCCAGGCCGGACATATCCATGCCATGGAGCTGAAAGTAACTTGATGCCCACCAGCCAAAGCCCAGACCGAGCAGACTGGCCAGCAAGGTTTGCAACATCGCTTCAGCATAGATCAGCACCACGCTTTGCAGGGGGCTGACACCAATGGCTTTCATAATGCCGAATTCATTAATGCGTTCGAACACGCTCATCAACACGGCATTGAGCACCACAGAGGCGACAGCGATATAGGTGAAAATCAGCATGATAAACGTCTGCACATCGGCAGTTTCCAGAAAACGTGCGATGACCGGCATCAACTCACGCCAGTCAAGGGTTTCATACTCAGGAGCGAGTGCTGCAATTTGTTGTTTAGCCGCATCCAGATCACTGCTTCGATCTGCACGCATAATGACAATTTCATGTGCTCCCTGCGGTAGGCTTAACAGTTCAATCAAGGTCTGCCTGGGCAAAAAAACAGCCGTGTTATCAATGTTGGCCGCCACCACTTTTAAAATACCGCGCACCTTGAAGAGCTCATTCGCCATGTAACCATCCGCCGTTTGACCGATGTAAACCAGCTCACTACCAATTTTGGCTCCCAGCAAACGAGCCAGTTTTTTGCCGATCACCACACCGTAAGGGTCATCTTTATCCAGCCATTGCCCCGTCATGACGTGTTGGTGGATCTGCGTTACCTGCGGCTCGTGAATGAGATCCGTCCCTCGAAGTTGTACGCCGGATGAGTTGCCATCGGTTGCCATGAGCCCAAAGGCAAAGTAGCGCGCGGTGGCATGAAAGCCCTCGGCTCGAATGTTTTCCAGCAGGGTCTTTGAATCCTCCATGGTGTTATAGATATCAGGATCATCACGGTACCCTTGGGCATGAATCTGGATATCCCCCTGATTCATGACGACGGCTTGACGCTCACTGCCCACAACCATGCCTTTCATTAATGCACCGTATATGATCATGATCGTACAAGCGAAAGCCATCGCTAAAGTCGTCACCAGCGTTCGATGCCAGTTTCGGAGTACGTTGCGGGATGCGAGCGTCATGATTTTCATGATGACCTCCTACCACCGTTTAAGATTAGAGATAGAGAAAAACTGATCGCTGATCTCAATGTCCAGCTCCAGTGATTCGTAGACAAATTCGGTAAACTCTTCCGGCTTGTCGGCAGGCACAACCCGCATGATAGATGGACGCTGGCGACCTCCCAACAGCTTCATGCCGGTAAAACTGAAGGTACGAGCTACTTTCATATCTTCGTCATAAAAAACTTCACTTAACGGCGTTAAACTGTCAGTCAGAACCACCAGAATCAACTTGCCCCAGACCACAGCTGCATCCACTTTGGGAATTAACGTGAACTCAATGATGTTTTTCCCGTCACGCACACCTTCGAAAGTGATTTTTGCATCGTAGTCATCTTCAAGCCGGGACTCTTTGACCAGATCATCATTCGTCAGATGGCTCCCCATCCAGCGCCCCATCATCATACCGCTGGTGAGCCGGATTTTACGATCGGTTTTGGGTAGGTAGGTGTAGATGTTAACACCCGATTTCAGTGTGATCGTGCCACGCTCTTTCAACGGTTCCAATACACGAAACAGCGTCTTCTCTTTACCCTTCGACCACCCCTCCATTTTCATGGTACGGGTATAGTGCCTGGTTTTAACTCGCATCGTGGTGATGGCATGAGACGATTTGCCGCGCCATAGATCGTCAATTGAGCGGAGAATTTCGCTGGCGCGTTTGTCAGACGGCTCGTCCGCATTCAGTGAGAAGGGTAAAACAAACAAAATAGCTGTCGCCAGCAAGGTTAGGAGCCTGTCCGAGAATTGAAGTCGTAGCGAGGGAGAGCCATTTTGAGACAGATTTGGTGTAAATTTGAGGTGAATAGTTGTTCTATTTAACGAAACTTTACACCAAATATGGCCGAAATGGATTTTCCGCAGTAGACTTTTCATTCCCGGACAGGCTCCTAGTCGGCTTGATAAATAAGAGTGTGGCATGATGCTTTCCTATATAATCGTTTTATGGCGATACTTCATTAAAGCCATGCGGGTAATGCCTTTATTTTCTCAAAAATACACCCTTTAGTGTTAGCTCAATAATTTTGCATGACTATTCATATTATTTGTATGATTTAATGTCCTTGAAACGATCACGGAATAACTTATGAACCGTTTAGCCTTTATAATCTTCACTACTCTTCTTGTATCGTGCCAAAATGATACTGAAACGAATAATAACAACTATAAAGATGAAAACACCACAGCGCCAATTGTTAGTGAAACGGATCCTACGCATCTAGCAGATGAAGAAATTAATGAACCCCCGCCACAGATAGAGCAAAATTCACCTCCTCCACCTGAATCACCTGAATCACCTGAATCGCCTGATTTGCCTGGTTCGCCGCCACCTCCCCTACCCACACCAACCTCTCCAGAGAACATGGCCAGAAACAATAATGAGTGCCCTTCACCATTACCAGAAAGCTGGATTTTTTGTGACGATTTTGAAGCAGGTGAACCCAATTCAAATACTTATTTTGAACTTAATCTTAACGGTGGAAATTTCCACCTGACTACAGATCAATCCGCATCTGGCAACCACTCAATGGAGGTTCAATGGGATACAGGAATGGTCGAGGCAGGAAACTTGAAAGTTACATTTGGTGATGCACCGATGAAAACCATGTACCGTTCGGACGAGCAATTTGATGAGGTGTACTGGCGGATGTATGTGAGGCACCAGGATGGCTGGCAAGGCAGTCCAGACAAATTAAGCCGTGCTACGATGTTTGTTGAAAATAACTGGAGCCAGGGAATGATTGCACACCTATGGTCGGCGGGTGACGTACTCTTGGGAGACCCCGCCCATTGCATTGCTGACGACGTACCAATCTGCACTAAATACAATGATTTTATACACCTCAAATGGCTCGGCCAGATGCGAGGTGAAACACCGATATTCTCAAGATCAGATGCAGGCCAATGGCGCTGTATTGAAGGCCGTGTTCGATTAAATACTCCAGGTTTAAACGATGGTATTTTCGAATTCTGGATTGATGACAACCTTGAAAGCAGCCGGTCAGACCTGAACTGGAGAGGAGCATATACAGATCATGGCATTAACGCGGTATTTTTCGAGAATTACTGGAATGCTGGTGCCCCAGAGCCACTAAAACGCTGGTTTGATGACCTTGCCATTGCGACGACACGAATTGGCTGTCACCCTACCGAACATTTTTTAGCCAAACGCCAGTGAATAAAAAAAACAACGCTGGAAACCAGCAAAACAATAAACATCTGAATCAAACTGCGCCAGGCATCATCCGCTTCATTTTTTAGTGCATGCTCAACTCTTTTCTGCTTCTGCTCAGCAATTTCTTGCTCTGAAAGCCTTTCAACAGATTGATCAGAAAACAGTGACTTGCCCCACTGTACTGGTTCCTGCCCTGCGTTTTGCCCTGTTGCAGTTGGTGGAGCCAATGCTTCCGGCGGTAATGCATCAACATTTACCGCCGAAGCTGTTACCGATCCATGATTGTGCATCGCCATGGGGTATGGTGGTGGAAGAGGCATTTCCAGCATGTATGATTCTATTGTCACTTCGGGGTAATTGATCTCAACCAGATCATAAAGAACAATTCCGGATGATATTGATATACAAATCATTGAGGCAAAACAGACCGCCAAAGCATAGGTTTCCAACAGTGTTTTTTTCATTTTCGTGCACGCCTTTTCTTACTTTTCCACCCAACTTCGATCTTACCACGCGTATGCTGGGTACGTGCAGGCCACGTTTTTTTACTCTTGCCAGCACGAAAGGTGCCTTTAGTTTTTTGACCACCACCATCAGGTTGCCAGCTCGGAACCAGATGACGCTTGCCATTGCCGATTAAATCAGAGCGTCCCATACTTTTTAGAGCATCCCGTAACATGGGCCAGTTGTTTGCATCATGGTAACGAAGAAATGCTTTATGCAAGCGCCGCGCTTTATCACCCTTTGCAGTCGAAACCGTTTCACTGCGGTAATTCACTCGCTTCAAGGGGTTTCTTTCAGAGTGATACATCGCCGAAGCCACTGCCATCGGTGAAGGCAGGAAGTTTTGCACCTGATCAAGCCGGAAATTATTCTTCTTCAACCACAACGCCAGATGAAGCATGTCTTTATCTGTTGAACCCGGATGTGAGGCGATAAAGTATGGAATCAGATATTGCTCTTTATTGGCCTCTTTTGAATATTTTTCGAACATTTTTTTAAAACGCTCGTAACTACCTATTCCCGGCTTCATCATTTTACTGAGCGGCCCCTCTTCAGTATGCTCAGGTGCAATTTTGAGATAACCACCGACATGATGTGTCACTAACTCTTTAACATACTCTGGAGATTCCACTGCCAGATCATAGCGCAGCCCTGATGCGATAAAGATTCGTTTAATACCTTGCAATTTGCGTGCTTTCTTGTAGAGCTGAATCAAAGGTGCGTGATCCGTTTTTAAATTTGAACAGATACCCGGATAAACACAAGAAAGCTTGCGACATGCACTTTCAATTTTTGGTGTTTGACAATGCAAACGATACATATTTGCCGTTGGGCCACCAAGGTCAGAAATATTACCGGTAAAACCTGGAGTATGATCCCGAATTTTTTCAATCTCATTCAAAATCGATCTCTCTGAACGATTTTGAATCATTCGCCCTTCGTGCTCAGTAATTGAACAGAACGTACACCCTCCAAAGCAACCACGCATAATATTGACTGAAAAACGAATCATCTCATACGCAGGAATGCGTGCTTTCTGGTAACTTTTGTGAGCCACCCGCGTATAAGGCAGATCAAAAACGGCATCAAGCTCTTTTGTCGTCAACGGTATTGGCGGCGGATTCAGCCATACATCACGCGAACCATGGTTCTGAATCAAAGCACGGGCATTGCCTGGATTTGTTTCCAGATGAAAGATTCTGGAAGCATGCGCATAAAGGACTTTACTGTTTTTAACTTTTTCATACGATGGCAGACGTATCACCGATTGAGTACGCTGCTTGATGCGGCGTTCAAATCGAATTTCTTTGGAATATTTATCTCTTTTTTCAGCACAAGCCTTGCCATTCTCTTCATTCATCGCATAAGGATCGCGGTGAGGTTCTGTTCGCCCGGGCATATCAACATCAGTTGAATCAATTTCCTGCCAATCATCAGGAATGCCTCTACACATAAACGCCGTGCCGCGTACATCGGTAATATTGCTGACCGCCTCTCCTGTCGATAGGCGATGCGCGATTTCAACGACTTGCCGCTCACCATTACCAAACACTAAAAGGTCCGCTTTTGAATCGAGTAAAACAGAGCGTCGAACCTGATCTGACCAGTAATCATAATGAGCTAATCGCCGCAAGCTGGCTTCAATGCCGCCAATAATAACCGGCACACCTTTAAATGCTTCACGGCAGCGCTGAGCATAAACAGTCACCGAACGATCAGGACGTTTACCACCTACAGCATCCGGTGAATAGGCATCATCAGAGCGTAAACGACGATCAGAGGTATAACGATTCACCATAGAATCCATATTTCCTGCCGTCACCCCCCAAAACAGATTGGGCTTGCCAAGAGCTTTAAATGATTTTGCACTCTTCCAGTCTGGCTGTGAAATAATCCCGACCCGAAAGCCTTGCGCTTCCAGCAAGCGACCAATCAGAGCCATACCAAAGCTGGGATGATCCACATACGCATCCCCCGTCACCAAAATCACATCACAACTGTCCCAACCCAGAATATCCATCTCCTGGCGAGACATGGGTAGCACAGGCGCACTGCCAAAGCGTTTAGCCCAATAGGGGCGATAAGAAAAAATAGAGGGGGCTGACTGCATGAATTTATCTAAGTGGTTATTGGCGAATGATAATACTCTTTTTATGAATAAAACTTAAGAGTTACTTTTCTGGTTTAAACTGTAGACTTTCTTTCTTGATTTTATCCAGACAGACTAGGTATGCTGGTCGATGCTGAACAACCAAGACAGAAAGCGAACGGCACCAAAAAGCCAAGCTGGTATCGGTGCAAGATTCGTTTGATTACCCTCTGATACTGGGCACCTGATGGGCAGACTTGCCGGATTCAAATACCGGCTTTTAATTTATTTATGGTCACTTTTTTGATTCAAAGCCCAAATAACATGTTCTCTGACTATTTCTGACGGATGATTTAACTTTTGCCTTAAAGCATGACTGGTCTCTGGATTATCAGGTGAATTTCCAAGCGCAATTGCAATATTTCGTAGCCAGCGTTCATGGCCAATGCGCCGAATCGGTGAGCCTTCCATTCTCTGTAAAAATGTCATTTCACTCCAGTCAAACAACTCAATTAAATCTGCACAATCCAGACCATGGCGTGGATTAAAGTCAGATTCCCGGCTCAACCCCGCAAAACGATTCCAGGGACAAAATAGCAAACAATCATCACAACCATAAATACGATTACCCATTAATGGCCTGAATTCTTCAGGAATTGAGCCATGTTTTTCAATCGTGAGATAAGAGATACAGCGGCGAGCATCCAGTTTATAAGGTGCAATAATCGCCTGAGTTGGGCAGACTTCAATGCACTCAACACAGCTTCCACAGTGATTATTGGTTGTCTTATCAGCCATCAGAGAAAGATCGGTATAGATCTCCCCAAGAAAAAACCATGATCCTGCTTCACGGTTAATCAGGCAGGTATGTTTGCCGACCCAGCCTAAACCTGATTGTGCAGCCAATGGTTTTTCCATCACAGGCGCACTATCAACAAAAACTCGACTTGCAAAAGGTTCGGCAATGGTTTCAATCTGTTTGACCAGTTTTTTAAGACGCTGACGCATCATTTTGTGATAATCACGACCGAGTGCATATCGGGAGATATAAGCTTTCTCAGGGCTTTTTAATATCTTGAGCGGATCAGCACCCTCGTTGGGAAAGTAATCCATACGAACAGTAATGACGCTGATCGTGCCAGGCAATAACTCTTCAGGACGACTACGTTTGGTACCATGCCTTGCCATGTAATCCATTTCACCATGCAAACCGGCTTTTAGCCATTGAAGAAAATCTTCTTCCGCATGTTTCAAATCAATACTGGCAATACCGACCTGCTGAAAACCTAATGACTGCCCCCAGAGCTTTATCTCTTTTGATCGTTCCTGCTGCATTGATTGATTTAAGAAAGAAAAGGGTTGGTACGCCGCTCACTCCCGAATGTAGACATTTCACCATGCCCCGCTACAAACCGTACATCATTACCGAGTGGCCATAATTGTGTGCGAATAGATTGTAACAGCACCTCATGATTGCCCTTGGGGAAATCAGTTCGCCCGATTGAGCCATTGAAGAGTACATCGCCAACAAAAGCTAATTTTTCACTTCTGTTAAAAAAGACAACATGGCCTGGCGTGTGCCCCGGACAGTGATAGACCTCCAGTTTTACTTCACCAAACTCAACAACATCGCCCTGCTGCAACCAGCGATTCGGCGTAAAACTGGAGACGATGGGAAAACCAAACATTTCACACTGCTGAGGAAAAGCATCAAGCCAAAACTGGTCAGCCTTGTGTGGCCCTTCAATCGGTATATTTAAGTTTTGAGACAATTCAGCTACGCCGCCCGCATGATCGAGGTGGCCATGAGTGACCAGAATTTTTTTTATTTCAACACCTGCATCACTGGCAGCCTTTGAAATCTTGTTCACTTCTCCACCGGGATCAATGACAACCGCCTGAAGTGTCTTTTCACACCAGAGCAAAGAGCAATTTTGAGCGTAGGATGTGACTGGAATAATTTTAAACTTCATTTTTCCTGCTTTTTAAATATCTGTTTGTAATCTGAAATAGAACATGGTTTTACCATAATCATCAAACCCGTGAGCAATGCCTAATGCTGGAGTAATCGGCATTTGGTAACCCACAACCAGATCCATTGCAACCTCAAAACCGGCACTGGTCCTAAGGTCATCGCTGGGTGGAAAACCACTTTCCCACACTTCACCTTGATCAATAAAAAATGCACCATGCAGTTGTTTGTAAAAGAGAGGTGATGTCCCTGAGCCTGAAAAGAATTGACTCAAAGGCATTCGGTACTCAAGCGTTCCTGTCGCAGCATATTTCCCTAAATAATACTGGCTTGGATAGCCTCTTAAAGGTAACTCTTCAAATCCAGTCGAGCCACCTATTTTAGAGGCTTGCTTTTCACCGTGTCCGCGCCTTACTTTGATGTTTGCATAGAGTACATGATGCTCCGCCCAAGGCGCTTTCAAATAACTGCTAAAAGAGGTCATATACTCTTTTGCCTCTAAATCGCCCCCTGCAAGCCCACCATAGTTACGAAAAGTGAGTTTAAACTGATAGCCTTCTTCAGGACTGATCGAGTATGGGTATCTTTTTGTATTAGAAAAATAGTATGACGTAAAAAATCTATTTTTCCTCTCTTTAAAAGCATGAAGATTTTTGGGGACTCCCGACCCTATGTATTCAACTAATTGAGTTCTTGATTGATCATAACCAAATGTAAAAATATGATTTGATTCCAGTCGATTCAATGGAAAACTTAATGCCATTAGTGATTTTGTCTCTTTTTCATAACCATCAATTGAGAAATCAACATATCGGAATGACTGCTTGTATGTTTTCAGGGTAAGTGTTGGATAGAAATAGTCATTGACGTAAGTTGCATTATAATAAGACTCTTTGCTATCCACGCCATATGCATACTCCAGGAACCAGTTGTTATAACCTAAAATATCCTGTCCTGCACTGAACAAGCCAAACAGATCACCTTTATGGTCTGTCCTGGCCACAGGAAACCAAAAAGTGGGCGCTAAACTGGGTAACGCAGAGTATGGTGCTGTTTTAAACGTTTCTATCTTTTGATGCTGGGCTTGATTTGGCTTTGCATAATAGTCGCTCTTCCAGGCGTGCTGGATTATTATTGGTGTGGGACGAGACCAATGATTAGGCTCGAGACTCACCTTTGCCAGTGAAAATCCGCTTGATTGATAATTTGAGAAAATAATTTGTCGGCCATCCGGGGAGATATCGGGCTGAAAAGCACCGCCTAATATATGGGTTAATTGAATGATTTTCTGCGCCTTAAAGTGATATACATAAATATTGAATACACCTGTTTTATCACTACTATAAACAACTCCCTGACCATCTGGAGTCCAGACCGGATGAGCGATTTCAAAATAGCCGACCTGCAGTAGTTCGTGTTGGTTTTTGTCGATATGGTAATTATAAAGGTAACTGCTTCCTTCACTGTCTTTAGCTGTGTAAATAATGGAACGACCATCCGGTGACCACCTTGGCGAATTAATCACTGTGAACTCTTCATCATCAATAATTTTCAGGTCTGATTGATCTCTCAATAGATGATCCGAATCAGCGGGCAAGATCACCAGAGATTGTTTGCCTCGTGAATTCATCACGGCCACCAATTGTTTACCATCAGGTGATACATCGGGCTCTCGCAGCCGTAAACCGTCAGTGATACGATTCAAACGCTCTTTTACTAAGTCGTAATGATACAGATCTTGATAGAGATTAAAACCACGATTGATCTCTACTTGACTGAAATAAACCTTTTCACCGTTTGATGACCATGACATACCTGGTTCAATTGAATGGGTTCTGGTTAGCACCTTTTCATCGGAACCATCACTTTTGGCAATCATGACCACTGAGTGCTTATGTGGGTCTTTTTTGTGATAAACAATGTACTTGCCATTTGGGCTGTAACGGGGCGCGCTAAGTTGCTGCCCTTTCAAGTTCAGAGGAATCGTTTCAGTCAAAGGTACCATTTTTAGTTTTTGGATTTGCAGCCTCTGTTCTTGCTGCATTTGCTGAACCATTTCCTGATACAACTCAGGGTAGCTTTTTCCATCAAACAGCTGCTCAGCAGCACCGTTAATAAAGTACGGAACACGACCCGCATGTTTTTTATTAAGCTCTGCCACGGTTTCAATACCGTATTGATCAATTATATATTTTTGCAATGCCAAGCCAAAAATGTAGCGCGTCGAACCGGCGGGCCAATCAGGTATATCGCCATTGATTTGGTCAACCGATGGGATGTTATTTTCACTGACCGCCATACGATAAATCATATCGAAATAACTACTTCGCCCTCGCCCTGCCGGTGTAAATTCCGTTTCAGACCAGGTTGCGATCCCTTCATGCCACCAACTGGGCAGATAACTGTTGGGGGTCGCTGTAAAAAAAAACAGTAGGGGTGATAAAGTTACAACATCAAATGACGGCAGAGGCTTTCCAAAAATAGAACGCATTACTTTTGAGTAACCACGCGCTGAATCCAGCGATAAAATGTGGCTGTATTCATGTATAAACAGCAATCTTAGCCAGTCATCATGGCCGCTTAATATAGAAGCGCTTGATGGTTGAACAGGGTAAATTCTGATCAGATTACGGGGCAATGAGATCGCTGAACCATTACTTGCATCCAGTTCATCAATAATAACGATATTGGTTTTATCTTCAGGTATCCAACCAAATACCTTCGTTAAACGCAGATGCTCTTCTTCAGCAATGATTGCAATTTGCTGGGCAACGGCATCAAACCCATCGTGATAATGTACATTAAAATGCTCACTTTCAATGGTTGAAAACTTAAATGAAGTATCAAAGTTTGCTGCCTGCAAGCATGCCGATGATACAAGAAAAAAAACGAGCGAAAGTGGCAAAAGGTACTTTTTCATTCCAGGTGCATCCTGTATTTTATTATTGAATCGAGCCAATAGGCATCATTTTCTTAATGGCTGTTTTAATCCAGAAGTAAAGACTATAAATAAACAGTGGCGCATCAATCAGGCAGTCCCAAAAATTATTGGACTGATAGCTGCTGAAAGCATAGTCTAAAGAGACTATACAGAAATGGAATAACCGGATAACTTTCCCACATCATTAACATAACAGCAATGGCTGGTAGCGTTAAAACAAAATTTCCCAGCGCAAATCAAATTTCAGACCGATATAAGCAGTACTGACAAGCGTAGATGTTGGAACTGATTCAGGTAAATTGAGAAAACCTGAAAAAAAGAGCAGTCGTAACAAAGCAAAAAACGAAAAAAAACCAATAATGGCAAATATAGCGACACAAATGCGCCTGGAAAAAATTAATGCTTCGAACATACTTTTCACTCAACTCCAAACAAGGCGTGAAGAATAAGCTAAAACAAGTTGCACTGTAAAACGCCAAACAAGAAAAAGGGGCTTTACAGCCCCTTTTATTAACGATAAATGTAAATATTGAATTACTTAATGGCTCTTTGAAAGCATATAAGCAACAGCTGCCTTCACTTCATCATCTGAAAGGCTAGCTTTACCACCTTTTGCAGGCATTCCGCGAATACCTTTGATTGCATTCGTATTTAATGTATCCATACCTTGAGCCATACGAGAACCCCAATCATCTGCTTTACCTAATTTAGGTGCACCCATCATGCCTGAGTCATGGCACAATTTACAGGCTGTAGAATAAACCTCCTCCCCTTTAGCCAAGTCAGCACCTGAAGCTTTATTAGGCACTGCTGCCAACCCAGCAACAGCGGCTGTTGCACCGGCCACTTTTTCTTTAGTTGCTTCGGTTGCGTTTGCCACAGAATCTTTTGCACCTGAAAGTGCATTTGCACCCATCTCTTTAGTGCTATCTACAGTATCCGCAACAACTGATTTCGCTGTATCAGCAGCATCATTTACCATGCTTGTTGTTTTATCTACAGCAGCAGATGTTATATCCTTAGCACCATCTATCATGCCTGCACCTGCTTCCTTGGTTGACTCAACTGCATTAACAGCTGCATCCTTAACGCCATCTACAGCATCATTAGTAGCTTCTTTGGCAGCATCCAAAACCTCTCCACTTTTTTCCTCAACGAGCGAGACTGTTTCTTTAGCTGTATCAGTAACAGCAGAACCTGCTTTATCAATGGCTTCATCAGCCTGTTCGCAACCCATTAAAGCAGCCGCCAAAACAGTAGTCAGTAAAATGGATCTTTTCATTTTTATACACCCTAAGTTTCTGGAAAATTGAAATGGAATACTTTTATTTATTTATCCACCCTACAATTTTCAATGAAATAAGAAAGTTTGTAAAGTTTTCTGACAATTATTTTAATATTGTCTACCAGTTTTCACCTAACAGTTCAAAATGTGCCTGAGGGTGCAAGCAAGCAGGGCACAGCTTTGGTGCTTCTTCTGCCTCATGCAGATAACCACAGTTTCTACACCTCCAGGTCACTTTACCATTTCGTTTAAATACTCGCCCGGCTTCTAAATTATCTGCAAGTTGCTTGAATCGTTTACCATGATGTGCTTCTGCGATAGAAATAGATTCAAATGCTAGTGCTATCTCTTCAAAACCTTCTTCACGGGCTGTCTTGGCAAAAGCGGGATACATCTCTGTCCACTCATGCTCTTCACCCTTGGCCGCTGCGCGTAAATTTTCCAGCGTTGTCGCTATAATACCGGCAGGAAATTTCTCAGTAATTTCAACATCTCCACCTTCGAGAAATTTAAAAAAACGCTTTGCGTGTTCTTTTTCCTGATTGGCTGTCTCTTCAAAAATAGCTGAAATTTGAACCAGTCCCTCTTTTCGTGCCACTCCTGCAAAATAGGTGTAACGATTGCGTGCTTGTGACTCCCCTGCAAAAGAGATCAATAAATTTTTTTCCGTTTGTGTTCCTTTGATTGTAGCCGTCATAGTTCACCTCATTCGTCTATTGTTAAAACGTAAGCACCCAACGATAAATAACATTAATACAATTAGTAATGAGACAGCACCACCACCATCCGCAGTTACAAACCTTGATGCCTTTGCTTTTTTACTGTCAGGGTCACATACATCACCCAGTCCGTTTTCATTGCTGTCTCTCTGATTTGCATTTTTGATTGCTGGGCAATTATCGGCAATATTTAATATCCCATCACCATCATCGTCACTCAGAAGGTTTTTGAAAATGTAGGCTGACCCTGAATCTTTGCCATTATCATCATCTTTGTAAGCCCCCACCAAAGCAGCATCACCTGATAATGAGACACTAAAACCAAAAGAGTCATCGCCCTGCCCATCAGCGGAATTTGCTTGTCCAGCATATATCCATCGACTTTTTTTGTCTCTCATATAAAGATAGCTGGTACCAGGGCCACGCCCATTTGCCCCAATCAAAGCAATACCATCACTTAATGATACGCTACGTCCAAAATAATCAAATGACTCCTGAGATTCATTAGATAGTCTTTTGATTTGTTTCCATTTCTTATCTGAACCACGTTGAAACAAGTAGGCAGCACCTCGATTATTCACTTCACCGTACGCTCCCACCAGTAACAAATTTTCATATAAAGAAACGCTGCTACCAAAGTAGCCATTAGTCACTTTGTCAGCGGATGCCAACCGCACCTGTTGCTCCCACTTTCCCGCACCATTACGTTGAAACAGATAAACAGCCCCGCTATCATATTTGCTTGATGATTCATTTACTAAATGAGCGCCAATGGCAGCAACATCGCCAGCTGCCGACAGCGCTACGCTTGATCCAAAAAAGTCGCCTGTTTTGCCATCATTTGCGAGCAATCTGGCTTGCTCTTTCCATCGTGACTGTTTATCACGAACAAATATATAAGCGGAGCCAATAACTTTCCCACTTTTTTTGTACTCACTGATCAAGGCTGTGCTGCCAGACAAAGCCACTTTATAACCAAATCTGGCATTATCTTTCCCTTCAGAAGGTTTCAGCTTGGCTTGTTGCTTCCAGCTCCCTTTACTATCACGAACAAAAATATAAGCTGCACCTGAGCGAATATCATCAGCTTTATTTCCCCTTGCACCAATTAGTGCGGTATTTCCTGATAAAGAGACACTGTTACCAAAAAAGCTATTCTTCAATGGGTCATCTGCAACCAGTTTAGCCTGTAATCTCCAACGGTCACCTGTTTTAATATAAACATATGCTGCGCCAACACTGCTTTTGTCATTCGGCACTCCTATCAGGGCAGTATCTCCATCCAGTGAAACACTGTTACCAAAAGAGCTATCTTTTGTTCCATCATGGCTTACTATTTTATAGTGAAGAGCTCTGACCATTTGAGGCGTGATATCTTCATTGTTTAGTGGCGTTCCTGCGTAATATTCAACTAAATTACTGTAGCCATCACCATCCAGATCTTTATCCGCATCGCTACTGTCCAGCGGATTGAGTTCATCGTAATACTCTTCAAGCAGATCGGGAAGACCATCATTATCTGCATCAGGGTCAATATTATCGCCTATTTTGTCGCCATCATAATCTGCTGATTCTGATGCATCAAAAGGAAAATAATCATCAGCATCCAATACTCCATCATTATCATCATCCGTATCACATAAATTACCGAGCCCATCATTGTCAAAATTAGCCTGGTCTACATTGATTACATCAATACAGTTATCCGCCACATCGAGCAGACCATCGCCATCACTGTCGGTCGTCATTCCACTAAATATATAAACGGCTCCTGCATTAAGCGCATTATCATCATCACCTTTACGACTCACCACAGCGATATCTTCAGAAAGAGACAGACTTCGTGCAAAAAGTCCGCCGCTACCATCCAGAGCTACCAGTCGTATCTGTTTTTGCCAATTGCCTGAAGCGTCACGATAAAACAGATAGGCTGCATTTTCCAAACTTGCCCCGATCAATGCGACATTTTGAAACAGTGACACACTCACTCCAAACCCGTCACTCCCTGAAGCTTTGCCTGATGTCAGTCTGGCTTGCTGAGTCCATTGTCCATTTGCACTACGTACAAAAACATAACTACTTCCTTGGCCTTTTTCTTCGTCTTTATAGGCACCAATTAATAGTGTATTTTCTGATAGAGATACACTGTAACCAAAGTTTTTATCGCTCTCATCGCTGGCCTGAAGCACTGCACTTTGTACCCACCTATCCGTGATATCTTTTTCATAAATATAAACACGCTCCTCACCTTTTGCACCAATAACAAGCATATTTTCTGAGTGCGACACACTGAATCCAAAAAAATCTGCAATGGAGCCCTGCGCTTTAATAATCCTGTTTTTTTGAAGCCAACGCCCGCTATTATCCCGTTCAAAAAGATAGACTGCTTTAGCCCCATGAGCACCAATCAAAGCGCTATTATCACCTTGCGATATGCTGAAGCCAAAAACGCCACCTGACACACGATCCTCTGGAATAATTTTTGACTCTTCTCTCCATTGACCTGATTCATTACGAACAAACACATAAACGACTCCAACATTTTTGCGCCCTCCGACCGTTTCTCCCTGAGCACCGACCATAGCCATGTCACCCAACAGTGAAACACTATGACCAAAATAACTGTTTGCCCCACCCTCTTCGGATACTAGTTTGGCTTGCTCTATCCACTCACCGGTTGCATCGCGTACATAGACATAGGCAGCACCACTATTATTATTGTCCCCACTTGCTCCAATCAGGGCGGTATCGCCATTAAATGCAACACTGAAACCAAAGCTGTCGTTTATCGCACCATCTTTAGCTAACAATTTATAGTGTAAATTACTTAACAGGCTTGGTTTACTTGTTGCGTCATCAAGCTTGGTACCTGCACGAAATTCAACAATATTGCTGTAACCATCGCCATCTAAATCTTTAACAGCATCATTTGGGTCATCTTCATCCAGGTCATAACGATCTTCGACTACATCAGGCAGCCCATCATTATCCAGATCCGGGTCAGCATTATCACCTACCCCATCTCCATCTTCATCAATACTTTCGGAGATATCTTTGGGGAACGGGTCATTTTCATCGGGAACACCATCGCCGTCATCGTCATCATCACAGAGATCGCCCAGACCATCACCATCCGTATCTCTTTGGCTTAACGCTTTTACATCAGGGCAATTATCTGCAATATCAAGCAGGCCATCACCATCACGATCACCGCTTATATTTTCAAATATATATACTGCTCCTGAATTTTCACCAATATCATTAACTCCAGGCGCACCGATCAATACTCGATCATTTGAAACGGCTACACCATGTCCAAACCAATCTTCTTTGGCACAAGGGTCTGGCTCTGGTTTTGATTCGTCCTTTACACAATTCAGGTCTGTTTTTTGTGCGAATACTTTTCCTTGCCTGCTCCATTGGTTCGATTCATCTTTAACAAAAATATAAGCCGCTCCAGAGATCTCCTCTTCTGCATCCTGAATGTTGAATCCCTTTTTTGCACCCACAACAGCAATACCCTCGGCAAGTGCAACATCACCCCCGAATTGATCACTCTTTAAGCCATCCATCGCCAACAATTTTTTCTTTTGCACCCACCCGGCGGAAGCACTATTAACAAACAGGTAAGCGGCACCTGCACTCTCACCACTGCTTTCATCCCGATAGGCCCCAATTAATGCAGTATCATCAAGCAATGCAACACTGCCACCAAAAAAGCTATTCACACTGCTATTTTCCGCAGTCAATTTTTGGTGCTGTATCCAGGAATTTTGACTTCGTTTGAATATGTACGCAGAATTAATCCCCGCTGCGCCCACAATTGCGATATCGTTTGAGAGCGCCACACTGACTCCAAACAGACTCCCTACTACCGGTTGATCAGCAATTAACTTCTTCTCCAATGCCCATCGGCTTGCTGAATCCCGCATAAATAGATAGGCAGCTCCCGATCCTGCCGATCCGACCAGTGCCCTGTTGTTATCCAAAGAGACACTATTACCAAAATATCGATCAGACTGCTCTTCTGTTAACAGTCTGGCTTGTTGCTGCCATATACCCAAACTGTTTCTAATAAATATATATGCAGATCCTGAACGGTTTTTTTCAGCCGCTGCACCAATCAAAGCAGTGTTACCACTAAGTGAAAGTGCACTGCCAAATCGCTCATATTCAACATAGCTGGCTGGCTTCAACTGAGCTTGCAGAGACCATTTTCCAGAACTGTTTCGCACATAGACATAAACTTTATTCGCACCCGGTGTGTCTTTATAGTTCCAACTTGCACTCACTAATGCCGTGTCACCCGATAGTGACACCTTTGCGCCAAAATAGTCTCCTGTACGCCCATCATTGGCCAATATTTTATAATGCAGTGCTAAAACAGAAGCTGGGGTTTCTGCGGCATTACTGAGTGAGGTACCGGCTCGAAATTCATCGATATTATTATAGCCATCACTGTCCAAATCCTCGCTGGCATCACTGGGATCCTGGTTTTTCAGACCATATTTATTTTCAATCGTGTTTGGCAAACCATCATTATCAACATCCGGATCGCTATTATTACCAATTCCATCATTATCAAAATCAGCCGATTCGAGTGCATCAAGAGGGAACCTGTCCGTACCGTCCAAAACCTGATCGTTATCATCATCGGGGTCACAAGCGTTACCCAGGCCATCACTGTCAGTATCAAGCTGCGCTGGATCATAAGTGTCGGGACACTTATCTTCAATATTAAGCACACCATCTGAATCATTATCTTTTGTAATATCCAGAATAAGATAAGCAGAACCCTCTCCTGGATTTTGACCTTTTCCACCATTTTCAATTGACCCAATCAATGCATTACCACTATCAAGCGCCACACTATATCCGAATGCATCGGAACGCCGGGCACTCACCTCTTTGGCTTGTTCGACCCAGTTACCCGTTGTATTTTGCATAAACAGGTAAGCGGCTGAAGCACCCTGGCCATACGCTCCAATTAGCGCAACACCATTTTCCAATGAAACACTGTGACCAAAATATGAGTTGGATGCAGCATTAGAAGCAGATAATTTACTCTGCTGAATCCATTGGTTCTGACTGTTCTGAATAAATAAATAGGCTGCCCCATCAGCTGAATTCGCACCAGCAGCACCAATGAGCACAGTATTTTCACTCAATGAAACACTACTGCCAAATGCATCACCTGCCTGCCTGTCATCAGCAAGCAGTTTTGTTTGTTGCGCCCATTCACCCAAGCCATTTCGAGTAAAAATGTAAACGGCACCTGATTCAGAGCCCATATCATCACGCCCTGTCGCACCAATAACGGCTGTATTACCAGACAGTGAAAGGCTACTGCCAAAGAAATCTTTCTCTCGGCTATCATCACCAGTTAATCGAGCTTGTTCTGTCCAGATCCCTGCTGCATTACGAGTATAAACATAAACAGCACCCCCACCTTTTTTACCTGATGCCCCAATCAACACAGTGTTACCATCCAATGCGATACTACTTCCAAAATAATCTGCAACGGCTCCATCACTGGCTAACAGTTTATTTACTTGGAACCATGTTCCAGTTCTATTTTTCTGGAAAATATAAACGGAACCAGAATCGGTACCTTTATCATCATCACCAATCGCCCCAACCAGAGCAGTGTCGCCCGAAATAGCCAGAGAGTAACCAAAAGAGTCATAAGAGTTCGCATCATTTGCAGTTAACTTATCAGATGCTACCCATTGATCAACACTCACACGCGTATAAACGTAAACAGCACCTGTGTTTGAACTATCAGAACCTACCAATGCAACATCACCGGATAATGCAACACTTTTACCGAACCGATCACCTGAAGTGCCATCTGGAGCAGTTAGTGTAATCTTGGCGCTGACTGTTCCTATAAAAAACAGAGCAATAAAAAAACAGAGCAATTTTTTAGGAGTATGTCGCTTTATTTTAAACTGCATAAAAGCTGTCTGAATAATAATAAAATTTAAGGGTATGAAACAGTATAAGGTATTGTTAAGCAAACAAAGTTCAAATGACAATAATCTTTCCAAAAAAAAGCCCATCTGATATCTGCAGATGGGCTTTTCCTGGTTAAAGATCAAACTTTTTATTGCATTATTGATCTATGATATGCAGCTCAACACGGCGATTAGTCGCTCTCCCTTCAGGTGTGGAGTTATCAGCCACAGGCTGATCATAACCAAACCCCTTGATAAATAAGCGCTCGCTCGCTATGCCTGAATCAACCAGATAATCGCGTACCGATTCTGCACGCAACACGGATAATTTTTGGTTATAGTCATGAGAACTACGGTCATCCGTATGCCCAAACACATTTACAGTTAATTCCGGGTGTTTAAGCAATGTATCTACTACACCATTTAAAATATGTTGCGATTTTTCGGTTAATATAGACTCATCGGTGTCGAAATATACACCTCTAACCACAAGAGTTTCTCTCTTGATTTCACAGCCATATTTATCAACTCTGGCTCCCGCACGAGTATCAGGGCATTGATCCAAACGATCGACAACACCATCTTTATCACTATCCAGCTCACAACCATTGAGATCGACCACCGCACCTGTCACTGTATCAGGACATTTATCTTTTTCATCCACGACCCCATCGCCGTCACTATCTTTAACTTCCACAACCACCGGTAATGGCTCTGGTTCAACAACTGGAACAGGCTTAAGATCTCCAAAACGTTTCATAAGGCTCATTGTAAAGAACTGAGAATCTTTGTCATAAAAATCAAAATCACCACGCAGAGCTAAACCATTTTTAAAGGCGTACTCAATTCCACCGCCCCATAACAGGTGGTAATCCTTCAGTCGATTAAATGGTACATCAGCCTGATTTCTCATCCGTCCTGCACCCATTTTACCGAATAAACCAAACCCCTCATGATTAAGGCCTTGCTTATAAAGATAATACAAAGCACTTAAACCCACATCCTGATATTCAATGATACCATTGGGTGCTAATTTTGCCTCTCCAAGATCAGAGTAGTAACCTTCCAGACTCAATCTCTTGAACAGATCATAACCAATATAGGCACGCCCTCCGTTACCGCGCTTATCTTCAACAGAATAAATAGTGCCATTGGGGTCTGGTTCTAAATTAGATAGACCAATACCCAAGCCACCATACCAACGACTGCGCCACTCAAATATATCCTGATCAGAGCTTTGGGATTTCGGCACATCAAGACCAATCGCTTCTGCGCTCACAGGTGCAGCACAAATCACTCCTGAACCTAATGTGACTGCCAATACTGAAACACTTAAAAATTTCACGCTTCTTCCCTTCAAACTATAAGTTGATAAAAGTTTTTTTGTTTACGCCTTGCTACCAGGCAAAGCAGTGAAACAACAAGTAACAGTGGCAAAGTTGGCCCCATTGAGCCAGCGCCTCCTATACCTTTCAAACCTGTTTCAAGCTTGGCAGAATCTGCAGGTGGCGGCGTTGGAGTTACTATCCGCACTTTAGCATCACGAAAGTCGTGGACTCCATCCTTATCTGTATCAGGCAATGCTAGTGGATTACTGGCAATCCTATCATCATAACCATCACGTACATCAATATCTGTAAAATCATCAACGATACCGTTATTATCTACATCAATACCACCGCCTTCAACCAGGTCATTCAGACCATCGCCATCGGTATCATAATCCAGATAATCCATAATTCCGTCACCATCAGTATCAGGCACAGTCAGCGGAAGTCTTGTAACACCATCATCAAGGCCATCTCTATCTTCATCCAGAAATTGATAAATACGGCCATCGTTAGCATCAAGATCCCTGTCAACAGCTCCACCTTCTCTCACATCTGGAATTCCATCGTTTTCAGAATCAAGATCACGAAAATCAAACAATGTATCGCCATCACTGTCAGGAACGGGCAGAGGGTTTTGTGCGATCAGATCATCCAGACCATCTTTATTGGCATCTTTAATATCACCTAATGAGAGGTCTGCGCTGTTATCAGTGCCTCCCGCTTCTCGAACATCAGGGATTCCATCGTTGTCACTATCCAGATCACGATAATCGAAAACTTTATCACGATCCGTATTCAGTGGAGTCACACCTGCACCTGCTGCCAGACCATCTGGATTAACAACAGGTGGCGCACCATTACCAATAAATGCATTATTATCAGGATCTTTCGCACCAGCTTCAATCACGTCAGTAATGCCATCATTATCCGAATCCAGATCACGAAAGTCTGGAACCTCATCATCATCGGTATCCAGCAGTGAACCGTTATTGTAAGCAAGAATTCCTGAATCAACACCGGACTCTATCGCATCAGGCAGACCATTAGAGCCAACAGCACCGCCAACACGCCCATCACTATTAATCAATGCTATATCAGCACCAGATTCCAGTGCATCATATAAACCATCATTATCCGAGTCCAGATCCAGACTGTCTGGAATAAGATCACCATCGCTATCGACTGCACCATCGCCTTCCAAAGCATCAGGAATACCATCGTTATCATCATCCAGATCCATGAAATCCGAAACGCCATCATTATCCGCATCGTCGTTATCACGAAAATCTGGAAGACCATCCGCATCACTATCAGGTAGTTCCGCTAACAGTGGCATGGTTGAATTATTATCAAAACCGTTACCATCCGTATTAAAACTATCGATCATTCCGTCACCATCACTATCTAACAGACCTATTTCGATAATATCTGACAAACCATCATCATCAGAATCAAGGTCACGATAGTCGGGTGTCATGTCCAGATCGCTATCCGCAGGGGTTAAACCTGCACCTGGTACCAAACCATCTTCATCAACAGTCGCTGCGCCATCATCTAAAATTCCGTCTGCATCAAGATCTGGGCCACCTGCTTCTATAACATCTGTGATACCGTCATTATCAGAGTCAAGGTCACGAAAATCAGCAATGCCATCAAAATCAGTATCAACAGGTGTTCCACCATTGTAAGCAAGAATTCCTGAATCAACAGCAGTTTCAACTACATCAGGCAACCCGTTTTCACCAACGACACCATCAACACGTCCATCAAGCAATGCTACGTTAGCACCCGATTCCAGAGCATCATACAAACCATCATTATCTGAATCCAGATCAAGACTGTCAGGAACACCATCGCCATCGGTATCGACCGCACCACCACCCTCAATTGCATCGGTGATACCGTCATTATCATCATCAAGATCAACATCATCCCTGATGCCATCACCATCAATATCGACTACCTCTTCGGGAGCAGGAACAAGAACGTCATCATTGAATTCAAGCCCGGCTCCTGGAGCCAAACCATCTTTATCAACTGTAACAACACCATCACCAATGATGCCATTATTATCAGGATCGCTTCCGCCAGCTTCTGTCACGTCATTAATGCCATCATCATCAGAGTCCAGATCGCGAAAATCAGCAACACCATCATTATCGGTATCAACAGGCTGACCACCGTTATAATTTGCCACACCGGATTCAAGTGCAGTTTCTACTGAATCTGGCAAACCATTTCCGCCAACACCGCCATCAATTCGACCGTCATTGTTCGTATCCAGCGACAAGTCTGCGCCGGATTCGGTAAAGTCATATAAACCATCGTTATCTGCATCTAAATCCAGACTGTCAGGAACACCATCGCCATCGGTATCGACTGTACCATCGCCTTCTATTGCATCGGTGATACCGTCATTATCATCATCAAGATCGACATCGTTTTTAAGGCCATCGCCATCAGTATCTTCTATGCAATCACGCAAATTATTACTGCCATCACTATCAATGGATAACAACTGATAGTCGCACAGCTTTGCAGGCACAACAGTATGATCTGCTGTTTCTCCACCAACAAATTTTACGCGCGCAATATAGGTTTTCTCAGGATCAATGCCACCAAAATGAGCAAAGGGAGCCCCTTGGCTTCCCCAACCCATGCCACCATTAATTTCTCGCACACCAGAAACAGCTTCATTTGTAGCAGCATCATACAGACGAACAGTCGCTCCTAAAGCATCACGATTATTTGTTGTTAATTGAACCTGGAGGTAATTTTTATCATTTTTATTATTTTTCCAAAGCTCTGTTGGGGCTCCATTTTTGTTAAGCAACAGATCCATATCACCATCACGGTCATAATCAGCAAACGCAACGCCCTTACCTTCACCTTCACCACCCACAGAAATACTCAAATTATTCTGTGTAAAAGTGAAGTCTCCCCTGTTAAGATATAATGAATTGATTTCATTACTAAAAAAAAGATCGACAAAACCATCATTATTAACATCTTCACAAGCCACACTCTCATGACTGTCAGGAATAATTGTTTTTAAAGAAAATGTACCATTAACCTGTTCAAAGACCCCTTGCTGACCACCATCTGTGCGAGCCAGGTCAAAATCGCCATCATTATCAAAATCACAAAAAACAACACCGCCCTTGTTACCATTGGGTGCATTTTCATTGATTGTGTTGTTTATGGAAAAAGTACCGCTGCCGTCGTTAACATACAGGTCGGCTTGAGCATCATTGTCTGCGGTTCCATCTCGGCGGATATAGACATCGACATCACCATCCACATCAAAATCAGTAACGGCTAGATAATCACCCGCAATATTAGCTGAGTGGATCGTTGAGGCAGTAAATACGCCGCCATCATTATTATAAAGGTATGTACCCACACCTTGATTTTGTACCAAAAGATCAAGATCGCCATCGGCATCATAATCGAGCCAGCCCATACCTTCAGAGTTGCCTGGATTCTCATTTAACACTTCAACGAACGATACTGCAGTACCATCAACATTTTTATATACAACCAGTTGATTGTATTTATTAGCTGCAAAATCAATAAAGCCATCATTATTAAAATCGCCCCAGACAATAGAGCGAAGATCAGCTGCCGGGAAGTCAAAAGTCCGAGCCACATCAAAAGTACCTGAACAACTCTCCTCAACCTTGTTTTGTTGAAAAAGCAAAACATTACTTGCTGTTACTAAAGCGTCAAGACAGGAATCATTATTGAAGTCACCCCAGGCGACACCACCATTTTTAGCTCCAGCCAAAGCGATCTCTCCGGTAGGAGATGATTCAAAATTTGCAAAACTTATATTTACGGGGAGTATTACCAACAAACCAACAGATAAACCATTTGTAATCCTGGACAGTTTACGCCTGGTTTTTTGATCGCTACTGAATTCGTACATGACCGTTTCCAACTTTTTACAAAAGAACACTATTCTCGCGCATAGGATACATTGCTAAAAAACAATACCTAATACGGTAGAATACCTACTTGATACTCATAAAAGCTATAACCCAGAATCTATGTCAAATATTGTTGAGATAAATCATAGATTAACCGTATCCTGCATTAGACTTAATATCACTTCTTCCGTGGGCTATTGATGCCAAATATATAGCTCTCTACCTAATTAAATGGCATCTGTTTTTAGATTTTGCTTTAAACATAGCAATAAAGTCAAGAATATGACTTGTGAGATATTACCAACATCTATTTTCTTTGCGCCAACAACTGCCCCATTTGAACTTTCGTTTCAAACTGTACTGTTTCTGCCCATTGAATTTGATCAGCACCAAACAACAAAATGACTGTAGACCCCATATTGAAGCGTCCTATTTCATCGCCTTTTTGAAAAGAAATAACAGGTTCGGATTCACCATAAACCTTGCTTTGAACATCCGTTGCGGGTGGACGAGGAATCCCACCATCCCAAACCGTTTCAATACCCGACACACACAAAGCTCCAACCATAATGAGTGCCATAGGCCCCACTTGTGTTTCAAAAACAGTCACCAATCGTTCATTTCTGGCAAAAAGTGACGGTACGCAGCGAGCCGTTGCTTTATTAACACTAAACAGACGGCCCGGTACATAAACAGTCTCTAACAAGTGCCCCTCCAGCGGCATATGAATTCGATGATAATCACTTGGAGAGAGATAAAGTGTTACAAACTGTCCACCGTGAAACTTCGATGCCCACCCAGAGTGGCCTCCCAACAGAGAATCCACCGAATAATTATGGCCTTTAGCCTGAATCAGATAATTCTTACCATCACCGACAAGCGCTCCAAATTGACTCACCACTGCATCCACAGGAGAGATCAGAGCTTTTTCTCCATCAGCAACTGGACGCGCTCCAGGTTTCAATGAGCGAGTAAAAAACTGATTGAAATTTTCGTATGCCTCAGGGTCACTCTTCTCAGCAACCTGCATATCAATTTTAAAGATTTTTATAAAATATTTGATAAAACCATTTTTCCACCATGTGACTTTTATTTGAGTCGCCCGATAAACCAGGCGTGACAACGCATGATGTGGCAGTAAATATTGTGGCAATGAAAATAGCCTGTCTGCTACTCTAGTTAAAAAAGAAATTTTTTGAGAGTTGCTCTTTATCTGGTGCTCTTCCATTTTGATCCTATAATGACAACTATAATGCTTTATCTACAGAGATTTTGGGAGTCACCCATCGAGCAGCTACCAAACCTGACTCAAACAGCAACCAAACAGGAATAGCTAACAGTGTTTGTGAAATCACATCGGGCGGAGTCAGCAACATCGCAACCACAAAAGCCCCCAAAATAATATAAGGTCTTTTTGCACTCAGCTTATCAACGCTTGTCACACCCATTCGAACTAACAACACCACAGCAACAGGCACTTCAAATGCCAGGCCAAAAGCAAAAAACAGCTTTAATACCGTATCCAGATAGTTTGCAATATCAGGCATAACGGCAACACCATCAGGTGCAGCTCCCATAAAAAATCCGAACAAGACCGGAAAAACAATATAATAGGCAAACACCATTCCGCCATAAAAGAGAAGCGTACTGGAAACAACCAAAGGCAAAATCAAGCGCCGCTCTTTCGAATACAACCCAGGTGCAACAAAAGCCCACACTTGATATAAAATAGCGGGTATAGCCAAATAAACAGCCAAAACCAATGCAAATTTAAAAGGGGTTAAAAATGGCGCAGTCACTCCCGTTGCAATCATAGTGCTGTTTTCAGGCAAATAACGCATGATCGGCTCAGCAAGCAG
>WFXF01000032.1 GCA_015490755.1 Gammaproteobacteria bacterium | reverse complement strand
TAGGCACAAAAGGAGCCAAAATTGAGTTTTTCAACAGAAAAATAGCGACCTATCAAGAAGAGAGGGCGCCTAATTTAGCCGATAAAAATTGTCAGGGTAATTTGGGCCGTTAAGTCTTGTTTGGAAGTTAATTCTCGGACAGCCTCCTAGGGATTAGTTGTTTTGTGCGGATAAAGAGGTGAAAGTGCGGTGTGAGATGATGCGCTGCTTTTTTTCGGCCACTTCTGTTTTGAAATAAGATCCCATAATTTTTTTCCATTCCATGCGTCGGCATCATCTGAATAAAGGCTTTGATCAAGTTCCATAATTGCACTTTGTAGTGACGGATGATCAAATTGCTCGGCAATACTGCTGAGCCCTGTCCATTTTTTTTCCGGCCATGCAATATTTGCCCAGTTCAGCAGGGCGATACGTGCTTGACGGCCATCATTATTATCACAAGCTATTTTAAGTGATTTTTTCACGTTTCTTAATGAAGAATTATGAATGCTTTTTGCTTCCTGAACAGGCGCTGATGTCTGCGTTGAATGTTTAGCTTTCCACCAGGCGACCAGTGTGAGCAGCCATGCGACAGCAAAGAACAGGGTGAGCCAATGCCATGGAAATTGATCTGTTTTTGGTGATTGAGATGAAAGGTTGGTGCTTTTTGTTCCTTGTGAAAGTGAAGGTGGCTGCGTGAGAGTAACGGGTTGTTCTGTTTGGCCATTGGTTAGAGCCGGCAATACATCAATATGACGGGCAGCAAGCGTGGCGACCTGAGCTTTTTTAGTTTGAGTATTCCACCATGTGACCTTGATTTCAGGCAGTGTCAGAGAGCCTGCAGTAGTTGGAATCATCGCAATTTTTTCCTGGCGCGTTCCGGTAATCCAGGTGCCATCTGTTTTGTTTTCAGTCACCGGTTGGTCAGGATAGAACTTAATGCCATCAACCGCAGGCAATGTGATTTCAGGAAGCAGTGCAGCGCTTAATCCTTCCGCTTGTATTTGAATCGTGCGGGTGACGGGTTCACCGACTCGAAATTCGGGCTTGTTGGGCGACCACTTTTCCAGCAATGTTAATTTACGTGCGGGAATCCAGGTCGCACTTTGGTCAGGCTGAGGCAATACCGTCATGCGTACTACTTCTGACTTCAGACGTATAGGCCGTGTCTGCTGTCGTCCAAATGGATCAAAAATATTACGGCGTTGAGATGGGCGGTTTTCGTCTACAATCTGACCATCAAATTCAATCGCGGGAATAATCAGTTCACCACTGTTTTGCGGGAAAATTGCATAACGTCGTTCAATAACTTTGTAACTTTTTCCGTTGCGTACTGTGTTATAAGAGATATCTTCACCCAGACGTTCAACCATTGCATTTTTAAGCTCAGGTTCTGAAAGGCTGCCGCCATTAAGCCCAACTGAATAGAGTAGCCGTACGGTATAGACGATTTGGCTTTGTACATAAACCTGTTGCTCTTCGACTTCTGTTTCGATGAAAATTTTACGGTTTTCATTGCTGTCAGAGAGGTTGCTGGCCGGTTTCACTTTGAGAGTGATCGGGTTTGTAAATTCATCTCCCAGCGCAATCGCCGGAATCTGTAGTTCACCGGTGCGTTTGGGCATCAAGTTAATAGACCATTCGCTACTCGACTCCATTTTGCCATTAATAATATTGACCTGGCTGCTTTTGGATTGCCCTAACAGGTCAAAATCTTGTTCCAGAGGTGTCAAGTCAGGGCTTTGTGAGGTGCTGCCGCTGCTGCGAATAATGAGCCACACAGATTCATACTCCTGAATTTGTGTGCGATCAACACGAGCTGTGACGTTTTGTGCGCTGGCGATATTGCTTAAGAGTACAGCCAGCAGCATCAATAAAATAAGGGTCGTGAATTTTGGAAAATATCGTTTTACCATGCTTGCTCTGTGTCTTGTTGATTGTTCTGTTGACGTTGATATTCACGGCTGAATTTGCGCCTTAACAGACCACTGGGGTCATCAGGAACCCGCTGCAACCAATGCTCCAATGCACGCTCTGCTTCGATGGACTTTTGATCCTCTTCTGAGAGTTCTGGTACTGTTTGCTGCTCTGTTTCACCCTCTTCCTGAGATTCCTGAGGTGTGCCTTCGGTTAGTTGCTCTGACTGATCGGCGAGCTCTTCTTCACTGTTTTGTTGTTCATTGCTGTTCTGATTATCCTGAGAGTTTTGATCATCACTGTTCTGTTGACCTTGGCTTTCGCTTGATTGTTCATCCCCCTGGTCAGAACTTTCACCGGATTGACCTTCTTGTCCCGCTTCATCGGAAGAGGAGGGCTGAGGGGTATCACTGCCTTGGCCTGACTGTTCACCGTCTTGCCCCTCTTCTTTCTCTTCTTTGCTTTGTGATTCATTATCAGGACTCTCTTCTTGTTGCTCGAGCAGTTTTTTGACAAGGTCAAGGTTAAACCTGGCATCATCATGTTGTTTATTGATTGCCAATGCCTGTTCATAAGCGGCAATCGCTTCCGGGTAACGCCCCAGTTTTGCAAGGGCATTGCCATAATTATAATGTCCGTCGGCACTCTTTTGCTGTGCGAATATTTCTGCCGCTTTTTCATATTCGCCCGCTTGGTAATAAGCTTGTCCTTGCCATGCAGGGTCTTTAAATTTTTCAGCAGCTTCTGCCGCTTTTCCCTGCTTGAGAAGTTGCATTGCCTGTTGGTCGGCACGACTCCATAGATCACTCCATTCCATCGCCATAGCGGGTTGAGGCAGACTATTTGCCGCGACAACCAGAATCACACAGCCCAGCCAGCCACGACGAAAAGCAAGTGCCGCCAAAGGAAGAAGCAATAATACAAGCCATGGGCCCTCTTCTCGCCAGGTATCCGTCGTTTGTTGCATCTCTTCACTTTTATCGAGATGTTGTTGCTGGCTGCTACCTGCAAGCAGTGTTGTGATATCGCGGTCATCTGCACGCAGCTCTGTGTAAACTCCATCTCCCTGATTCGCCAGGTTTTGTAAAGCACCTCGATCCAGTCTTGGAACCACGATGGCACCTTGGCTGTCTTTGAGAAATCCACCGCCCTCTGTCGGAATGGGCGCGCCTTGCTCCGTGCCTACGGCCAATACTGAAATACGTCGCCCTTTGCTTTGCAGTGATTTGGCAACATCAATGGCTGCATCATTGATTCCGTCCGTAATCAAGATGATATCGCCATCAACCGCGCCGCCATGAGCCAGCAGTTGATCCGCTTTTTCAAGTGCAAGTTCCGGACGACTGCCTTGACGAGGCATGATCTCACTGCCCAGTGCCGGAATCATTGCTGCTATTGTGGCGGCATCTTGTGTCAATGGTGAAACCACATAGGCTTGATTGGAAAAGACAATCAAACCTGTTTTTCCTTCCTTGCTCTGCTTTAGGATATCGAGCACCTTGTGTTTGGCACGGGTCAAACGTGAAGGCTTGATATCCTCAGAATCCATCGAGCGTGAAAGATCCAGCACAATAATGCGAGAATCGCTGGTTTGAAAAACGGGTTGCGGTTGTTTCTCCCACGCAGGACCTGCAAGCGCCACGATGGCTATGAACCAACCCAATGCAAGCAATAAAAGGGGGAGCCACTGAAGGCGTTTATTCGTTTCAGGCTGTACCAGTAAGTGAGGTAACAGGTGAGCATCGCAGACTTGACTCCAACTGCCTTTTTGAGCATGCCGATGGCGCAACCTCCAAAAAAGAAGTGCCAGCGGGAGTAGGGCGTAAAACCACTCAGGACGAAGAAAGTGAAAGTTTTCAGGAATCATCATGACTTCAAATGCCCCCTAAAGCGACAGTAGCTCAGCGCGATCAGCAGTGATAGCAACAGAGCGCCTCCTAAAGGCCAGTAGAACAGTGATTTTGTCGGCCTGAAGGTTTGAGTTTCGACGACAGAGGGTTCCAGTGCATCCAGTTGGCGATAGACCTCTTCCAGAGATTCGGTATCTTTTGCTCGAAAATAGGTGCCACCGGTTCTTTTTGCAATACTTTTCAGAGTCTCTTCATCAAGGTCACGAGAAGGGTTGACTGTTTGAGAGCCAAACAGGGTACGTACCTGCATCTCATCCGCACCGATACCGATAGTATAGATACGAACGTTGATTTGTGAGGCGAGCCATGCTGCTTTTAAAGGGTCAACTTCACCGGCTGTATTGGCTCCATCAGTCAATAAAATAAGCACATGCGTCTCTTGCGTACGGTCTCGCAGGCGCTTTGCCGCCAGACCAATTCCATCACCAATCGCGGTCTCTTGACCAGCAAGCCCAATCTCTGCCTCTTCCAGCATGGTGCGGACTGTCTTTCGGTCAAACGTGAGTGGTGTTTGCAAATAGGCTTGTCGGCCAAAGAGAATCAGGCCGATGCGATCACCTGTGCGGCGTTCAATAAAATCACCTGCGACGGCCTTTACCATGGTTAAACGATCCACCTGTTGTCCGTTAAGCTCCATATCGGGTATCTCCATACTGCCGGAAATATCGACAGCGATCATGAGATCTCGACCACTTGCGGGTAAAGTGACAGGCTCACCGAGGAGCAATGGGCGAGCCGCTGCAATCACCAGCAAAAACCATATAAAATAAGCCAAAACGCGTTTAAGCCAGGATAATCTTGCAGAGGGCACTGACTGGCTTTTGGCATTTAATGCCGCAATATCCTGAAAGAAAGGCACTTTGATGGTGGCCTCTTCCGAGCGGGACGCTGTGGGCAGAATATAGCGCAGTACAAAAGGCAGGGGCAGCAGCCACAACAGCTGGGACCAGGCGAATGTAATCATGTATTGAAATGAATCCAGTCTTTTACAATAGCAACTAATTCCTGGCCATCAATATCGGTTGTAGCCTGATAAGGTGCGGTGATAATTATTTTTCCAACCCCCTGAGTAAAATTTTTTGTCTGGCCTGTACGGTCAAGAAATTCTAACCATGCTTCCCCCGTTAGCCCAGCTACTTCATTTCGATTAAATTGAGTCAGTGCAAGACGACGCAACAGCGTAGAAATTTGTGCTGAAAAAGTGGAAAGATCTTGATCTTTCGACAAAGATTGCTGTAATTGATTCAATTCAATAAGAGCCGTTTTTCGTAAAGCGCGTTTTTTTTGCCGCCGATAAAAAATCCATGCAGAGATGACACTCAGCAAAATCAGCGCCACCAATATCCACCAGCCAGGAGCTGGAGGCCAAAAAGAGATGGGAGGCGGACTATGAATGTCACGTAAATTCTCTAATTCATTCATAAGCTATTATTACTCTTGATTTTTTATTCGTTCAACCCAAAGTGCAGTGGCACCTGCAACTGCGCTGGGTATTACCAAAAAATTTAAGAATGGAATTAAAGTCATCAGCATTGTCGCCCCCCCGAAGCTCAATGAAGTCATTCGGTTGGCGGCGAGTTTTTTACGTTGTTCGGGCACAGAAATATTATGATTGGCCATCGGATAATCACCATATTGCAGCATTAACATCCAGGCACCAAAAGCCAACCATAAGAAAGGAGCGATGACCTGAATCACAGGAATAAAAAAAAGCAGTAAAAAAGGGACTGCCCAGCAGATGAAATAGAATAGCTTTCTAAATTCATTCATGACGGAAGGTAAAATGGTTTTCACGGTCTCTTTCCAGCTCATTTCGGGTAATTTTTCTCCCGTTAAATGGTGCTCTACGGCTTCTGCCAAGAGGCTATTAAATGGAGATGCAATAATATTTCCTACCACGCTAAAGCTATAAAATACCAGAAGCAGTGTTGCTAGTGTCAAAACCGGCCAAAGTAACCACTCAAGCCATGAAAGCCAGGAGGGGAGAGCTAATAGTTGTTCATCAAAAAACAGAAATAGTGCAGACATTCCCCACCAGATCAGCGCTGTAAAAAATATGATATTGATACTCAATGGGATCATCACATATTTGCGAACGGATGGTTTTGTAATCAGGCCGAATCCTTTTAAAAGATAGTGCGCTCCGGTTAATGGGTTGGAAATCATGCTTTTATCTACTCTAAATTTTAGTGATGACTTAATTTTTACACAAAATATTACCAATACACTAAGTTTTTTTTCTTTTCATTCGATAATAAAAAAGATGTGCCCAAAGGTACATTGGGTTTGCACTTGGTTGTTTTTTTTGGTATAAGTGCCGCCCTGATTTAAAGGTAACCTTAATTAAGAGTCAAGAGGAACATCTGTAATGGCTTCAGCGGTGACTGATTTTAAAGGATTCGAACCCTATCAGGAAGAGGAGGGCGAAGAGTATATGGGGGAACGTCAGACCCAGCACTTTCGAGATATATTAGATTCCTGGCGACATGAGCTTATGGAGGAAGTTGATCGCACGGTTCATCATATGCAAGATGAAGCTGCAAACTTTCCTGACCCCAATGATCGAGCTTCCCAGGAGGCAGAGTTCTCTATGGAACTGCGTGCTCGAGATCGGGAGCGTAAATTAATCAGAAAAATTGAAAACTCTCTAAAAGCTCTTGATAAAGGTGATTATGGGTTTTGTGAATCATGCGGTGAAAATATTGGTATTCGCCGCTTAGAGGCACGCCCTACAGCCGAGCAATGTATTGATTGCAAAGTTCTAGATGAGATTCGAGAGAAACAACTAAGAGGTTAATTTAAATAGACGTAAACCCCTTGGTGAAATTTTACCAAGGGGTTTATTGTATTAGAGAGCTATTCTTGATGTGTTCGTAAATGATTGGCATCAGAAAACTCAATGATATAACGATAGGCTGACGGATTATTTACTTCCAGATCAGTATTAATCACAAGGCATTTAACGCCATTTCTCATAACGGGCTGAACACCTTTAGCATAAAGCAAACGGTGATCTGAACCAAACTGTGCAAGCGTTGTAGACAGCCTTTCAGCCCAATCGCTTGGCCGAAACTTACTGCCATCTTCCCTGACACCCTCAATAATAAGTGTATTATATTTTTTTGCCATTATAGGTATGGAATCTCTTTTACCATTATGCAATTTACCGTGCATTCTTTTTGCGGCTGCCAACATGATTTAATAACCTTTCCTTTAACTAACCTGTAAGAGACTGCTCTGCTCATTAAAGCAGCTACCTCACCTAATAGCGTCTAAAAGGGGGGGCGGTTTAGTTAACTCCATCACAAAAATGCAGGTTGCAGCGCCTTGTAAGGCGGCGCAGCTTAACACGCACCTGATTTATGAGCAACGCCTATTTTATATGTTCTGCCCTTGTGATCATCTCTCTGGCATGAGCTCGTGTTTGTTCGGTAATTTTAATACCACCCAGCATTCGTGAGATTTCTTCGATACGGGATCTGTTTTTTAATTCAATAATGCTCGCACGGGTATTTTCCAGTTCAGATTTTTTGTTGACCTGAAAGTGATGTTCACCCAGTGCTGCAACTTGCGGAAGATGAGTGACACACAGGACTTGGCGATTTTTTCCAAGTGCCCGCAACTGTTGGCCGACAACTTCAGCAACACCTCCACCAATTCCCACATCAACTTCATCAAAAACCATCGTATCAACACTGACCTTATCTGAAAGGGATACCTGAATGGCAAGGCTAATACGAGATAGCTCGCCACCTGAAACAACCTTTGTTAATGGCTTTAATGGTTGCCCCGGGTTTGTTACAACAAAAAATTCTATTTTTTCCAAACCGGAAGGAGAGGGCTGTTTTTTAATTGGCGTAAAACAAATTTCAATAAAACCATGTGGCATACCAAGTTGCTGCATTTTTTGATTCACATGACAAACTAGCATGTCAGCAGCTTTTTTTCTGTTTTCGCTTAACTTCAATGCATACCGATAGTACTTTCCTTCAGCAACTTTGATTTCATCTTCAATTTGTTCTGCACGGACAGAAAAACCATCCAGTTCAGATAACTCTTGCTTTAGCGTTTGATGCAGTGTGGTTAGTTCTTGTGTAGAAACATGATGTTTGCGTGCAATATCAAAAATATCAGATAAGCGCTGTTCGATTGATTTTAATTGTTCGGGGTCAATCTCTAGTTGATCTAGGTAGTGTCTCAAGTCACTGGCCACTTCCTGTAATTGAAGTGAGATGCTATTAAGCTGTACAGATGCAGAAGTCAGTTTGCTATCTACTTCAGTGAGTCGTTCAAGCGCAGTTGTGTGCTGGGATAACTGCCTGACTACTGCATGTTCGTCATTGTCATGCAGTTGCTCCAGGAGTGATTGCACTTCAAGACGTAACCGATTGGCATTTGCCAAACGCTTGTGTTGCTCATCAAGCTCCTGAAGTTCGCCAGCCGCTAAATCAAGGTTATCAAGCTCTTCTACCTGATATTTTAATAGTTCAAATTTGGCATTACGCTCTTCATTTGTTTGGCGTAACATCTCTAACTGTTGTTCAAGTGAGTTCCAGTGTTTGCAAGACGATATGAGTTTTTTGAGCAAATCACTGTTATCCGCATAATCATCCAGGATTTCTCCTTGCTTTTCGAGTTGCATGAGTGATTGATGTTCATGTTGCCCATGAATATCAATCAACAAACCGCCAAATTCACGAAGCTGGTTTAGTGAAATAATACGGCCATTGAGATATGCTTTTGATCTTCCTGTTTGAGATAAGGTTCGGCGCACTAAACACTCATCTAAATGGTCAAATTCATGCTGGGAAAGCCACGCAGCAGCTATCGAACCTGGTTTTACAGAAAATTCTGCGCAAATTTCTGCACGCTGGCAGCCATGACGGATCATGCCAGGATCAGCACGGTTACCTAAAATAAGTCCGAGTGCATCAATGAGTATTGATTTTCCTGCGCCGGTTTCACCAGTCATTACTGTCAATCCTCTCTTGAATGACAGCTCTAGTTGATCAATAATCGTAAAATCACGGATTTGAATATGCTCTAACATACTCGAGATCTATCCCCAGCGTAATTTTGCCCGAAGCACCTCATAATGATCGTGCTCTTTTGGGTGAATGAGCTTGATGTCATGTGAATATTTACATACCTTAATTCGATCATTGGACTTCAGATTGTAGCTATTTTGGCCGTCCCAGGTAATTTGGATGTGCTCTTGATCATCAGGAGTTACTATAATTTCAATGTCACTATCACATGATATAACAATAGGGCGATTGCTGAGTGTATGTGGGCAAATTGGCACCAAAGCCATGGCGTTAAGTGTTGGATAAAGTATGGGGCCACCCCCAGATAATGCATAGGCAGTTGATCCGGTCGGTGTGGAGATAATCAATCCATCAGAGCGTTGGGTATTGACGTAACGGCCATCAATGCGAGTTTCCAGCTCAATCATTCGAGCCATATTCCACTTATGAATAACAACATCATTCAGAGCAACGCCATCACAAATACAGGTTTCGTTACGAAAAACAGAAAATTGCAGTGCACAGCGCGTTTCTTCAAGATAGTCGCCCTGAATAATTTTCTTTATGCCACCTATGACTTCTGTTGATGAAATATCAACCAGAAAACCCAGTCTCCCAAGATTGATCCCCACCATGGGAATATTGTAATCAACCATTGCACGAGCAGCACAAAGCAGAGTGCCATCACCACCAATGACCACAATCAGGTCACTTTTCTGGCCAATGATTTTTCGAGATACAGGGTCAACATTCAATTCAGGTGCAATCTCAGAAACAGTTTCATCAATTAATATATGGATGTTTTGCCCTGTTAAAAAAGTTCCGAGTAACCGGGCAGTTTCCTGTACCTTGGTATCGTTTCGCTTGCCTATAAGGCCAATAGTATTAAATGCCGAGCGCTTCATAATTTTCCGTTCTGGTTGCTGTTAGCAAACTTACCATAGCACCTTGATATTTGCCAACTGCCCCCCATAGTGATGATGTGATTTATTAAATTGATTGGAGATATACAGCAATGAACAACGAAGATAAGAGTTCTTCGCAAAATTCATCCGTAGAACCTGCTGAGCTTGAAACCCACATTACAGATGATGGCGTTAAAGATGAGCTGAATACTTTAAAAGCAAAACTGGAAGATGCAGAAAGTAAAGCAAAGGAGAACTGGGACAAGCTGCTTCGCTCTCAAGCAGACCAGGAAAACATCAAGCGCCGCACAGCACGTGACCTGGAAAATGCCCATAAATTTGCACTGGAAAAATTTGCACTGGAACTGCTCCCGATAAAAGACAGTCTTGAGCTGGGTGCGGCGGCGGCAACTGATGATCATGCCGATGAATCACTCAAAAAAATACAAGACGGGATTGCATTGACTTTGAATATGCTGGATTCGGCATTTAAAAAGTTCAATATTGAAGAGGTCAAAGCTGCTGGAGAAAAATTTAATCCTGATCACCATCAGGCAATGTCAACGCAGCCAAGCACTGATGTTGAGCCCAATACTGTACTTAATGTATTTCAAAAAGGGTACTTGCTGAATGGTCGACTATTACGACCTGCCATGGTCGTTGTATCTCAAAAAGCCCCAGACAATAAAGAAAATACAGAAATTGATGAAATGGCTTGAAATTCTTTTCGATGCCCCAATCATTCAAATCAACGCGGTAATTTAATCAACTTTCCAAAAGAAAGAGTGAACGAACGGAGAAAAAACAATGGGTAAAGTTATTGGTATTGACTTGGGAACAACAAATTCCTGTGTATCTGTCATGGAAGATGGCAAAAGTAAAGTCATCGAAAACAGTGAGGGTGATCGTACCACGCCATCAATCGTCGCATTTGCTGATGATGGTGAAGTATTGGTTGGGCAACCGGCAAAACGCCAGTCTGTAACCAACCCTAAAAACACACTGTTTGCAATTAAACGTCTGATTGGTCGCAAGTTTACCGATGATGTTGTCCAACGTGATATAAAAATGGTTCCTTACTCCATCATTGCTGCTGATAATGGCGATGCTTGGGTTGAGGTGCAAGGTAAAAAAATAGCACCTCAAGAAATTTCTGCTCGCATTTTGCAAAAAATGAAAAAAACGGCAGAAGACTATCTGGGTGAAGAGGTGACTGAAGCTGTTGTCACAGTACCGGCTTATTTCAATGATTCACAACGTCAGGCCACCAAAGATGCAGGTAAAATTGCAGGTCTTGATGTTAAACGTATCATCAATGAACCAACGGCAGCTGCATTAGCGTATGGAATGGACAAAAAACATGGCAGTGCTACTGTCGCTATTTATGACTTGGGTGGTGGTACGTTTGACGTTTCAATCATTGAAATTGCCGAGATTGATGGCGAACATACATTTGAAGTGCTTGCTACCAATGGTGATACATTCCTTGGCGGTGAAGATTTTGACTTGCGCCTGATTGAATATCTCTCGGATGAGTTCAAAAAAGATAGTGGTATTGATCTGCATAGTGATCCACTCGCACTGCAACGTTTAAAAGAAGCGGCGGAAAAAGCTAAAATTGAACTCTCTTCAACACAGCAAACAGATGTTAATCTGCCCTATATTACTGCAGATGCTTCAGGGCCAAAACATCTAAATATCAAGTTGACTCGTGCCAAATTGGAGTCGTTGATTGAAGATTTAGTGACTCGCACTATTGAACCATGCAAAATTGCTTTAAAAGATGCAGGATCGAGTGCCTCTGAAATTGATGAAGTTATTCTGGTCGGTGGTCAGACTCGCATGCCTAAAGTTCAGGAGGCTGTTGCTGAATTTTTTGGTAAAGAGCCTAGAAAAGATGTAAACCCGGATGAAGCAGTTGCAATGGGCGCAGCTATTCAGGGTGGTGTACTTGGCGGTGAAGTGAAAGATGTATTGCTGCTGGATGTTACACCATTATCGTTAGGTATAGAGACAATGGGTGGGGTTATGACCAAACTCATTGAGAAAAATACGACTATTCCGACTAAGGCATCACAAATTTTTTCTACCGCAGAAGATAATCAGACGGCTGTTACGGTTCATGTGTTACAGGGGGAGCGTGAAATGGCCTCAGGTAACAAATCATTGGGTCGTTTTGATCTGGCGGATATTCCACCAGCACCTCGTGGTGTGCCTCAAGTTGAAGTTACCTTTGATATTGATGCGAATGGAATATTGAATGTATCTGCGAAAGATAAGGCAACAGGCAAAGAGCAGTCAATAATCATTAAAGCATCCAGTGGACTTTCTGATGAAGAAGTTGAAAAAATGGTGAAAGATGCAGAAGCACATGCAGATGAAGATCGCAAAATGCATGAGCTGGTTGATGCAAGAAATCAGGCTGACACCATGATTCATGCCACACAAAAATCGATGAAAGAGTTGGGTGAAGATAAACTTGATGGTGATGAGAAGCAAAGTATCGAATCTGCAATAGAAGCTTTGCAGGAAGCAATGAAAGGTGATGACAAAGAGGCTATTGAGCAAAAAACTCAAGCTTTAACAGAGGCATCAGCTAAAATGGCGGAGCGACTTTATAGTCAGCAAGCTTCTGAAAAAGGTACTGCTGATGCTGAGAGTGCCCAAGAGAAACCTAAATCAGATGATGGCGTTGTAGATGCCGAATTTGAAGAAGTGAAAGATAATAAAAAATAGTCTTATCGCTTTGAATTTTTGAGTTTTAGTTGGCTCGGGTGCAATTTAGCATTCGGGCCATACTTATTTTACAGCCAACCAAAAAAGCATAACTTATGTCAAAGAAGGATTATTACGAAGTTCTAGGGGTTCAGCGCAATGCTAGTGAAGCCGAGCTAAAAAAAGCATATCGCCGCTTGGCAATGAAACACCATCCTGATCGTAACCCTGGCGATAAATCGGCGGAAGATAATTTTAAAGAAGCCAAAGAAGCTTATGAAATTTTAAGCGATGCACAAAAACGTGCAGCCTACGATCAATTTGGTCATGCAGGCGTTGATCAATCTGCGGGGGCTGGTGGTGGATTTCATGGCGGTGGCGGCTTCAGTTTTAGTGATATTTTTGATGATGTGTTCGGTGGTGGCAGGTCTCAAGGTGGAGGAACGCAGCGTGGTGCAGATCTTGCCTATAATCTGGAGTTAAGCCTGGAAGAAGCTGTTCACGGCAATACAGTTAAAATCAATATCCCCACAAAAGTCTCATGTACGACCTGTAATGGCTCAGGAGCCAAAAAGGGCAGTAAACCTTCAAAATGTACAACATGTGGCGGTGTTGGTCAGGTTCGAATGCAGCAAGGTTTTTTCTCCATCCAGCAAACATGCCCTAAATGCCACGGAAAAGGCAAAACTATTACGGATCCTTGTGGCACATGTTACGGTCAAGGGCGTGTTAGCAAGCAAAAAACACTCTCGGTAAAAATACCGGCAGGAGTTGATACGGGTGATCGAATTCGTTTGTCGGGTGAAGGTGAAGCGGGGGAGGCGGGAGCACCGGCTGGTGATTTATATGTACAGATTCGAGTTCGCCAGCACCCCATTTTTACTCGTGAGGAGAATGATCTATATTGTGAAGTACCGATCAGTTTTTCTAGCGCAACATTAGGTGGTGAACTAGATGTACCAACACTTGATGGCCGTGTAAAGCTTAAAATACCACCAGAAACCCAAACTGGAAAAGTATTCAGGCTTAGAGGCAAAGGTGTCAAGTCTGTTCACAACAGTCGCTTGGGTGATTTACTTTGTAAGGTAACCATTGAAACTCCTGTTAACTTAAATAAGCACCAAAAAGATCTTTTGGAGCAATTTGAAGAAAGTATGAGTGGAAGCCGCGGAAAACACAGTCCTAAAGCTGGCTCATGGTTTGATAGCGTAAAACAATTCTTTGAAGATATGAAGTCATAACAAGGTACTTAATGATGATTAGAGTTGCAGTCACAGGCGCTGCTGGGCGTATGGGTAAAAACTTGATTAAGGCCTGTCTCCAATCTCCTGAAACAGAGCTCAGTGCTGCAATTGAGCACCCGCAAAGTGATGCTTTGAAAATTGATGCTGGGGTTATGGCTGGTGCTGGAACTCTGGATATTGAAATCAAGAGCTCCATTCAAGAAGTGATTCAAGACTTTGACCTGTTGATTGATTTTACTCGTCCAGAAATTACTTTGAATAATCTTGAAGAGTGTCGTAAATCTGGAAAAAGTATTGTGATTGGTACTACAGGATTTACTTCTCAGCAGATTAAAGTTATTGAGTCAGCGGCGAAAGAAATTCCAATTATTCTTGCACCAAATATGAGCGTGGGTGTGAATTTATGCTTACAGCTATTGGCAACAGCGGCTCAAGTACTCGGTAATGACGTTGATATTGAAATTATTGAGGCGCATCACCGCCACAAGGTAGATGCACCATCAGGAACAGCACTGCGCATGGGCGAAGTTATTGCGGAAAATCTGGGGCGCGACTTATCTGAATGTGCAGTTTATGGTCGTGAAGGGATTACCGAAGAACGAGATCGCCGCACCATTGGTTTTTCGACTGTTCGTGCAGGTGATATTGTGGGTGATCATACGGTGATGTTTGCCGATATTGGTGAACGTATTGAAATTACACACAAAGCATCCAGTCGTATGACTTTTGCAAATGGAGCCATTCGTGCAGCAATATGGCTCAAAGGGAAAAACAGTGGTCTATTTGATATGCAGGATGTATTGGGACTTAGATAAAAATAACATAATATGTATTATGCGAAGTAGAGCTTGTTGCACAGATTAACGAGAACCCCAAATTTTGGCCACAGCTCGATCCGTGCCAATCAGGCCCACCAGTAAACTCATTAAGCCAATCCCACCAAATACCAATACAGGTAACAGATAACCCGGATCTTCTCCTTGTGCAATAAAAAATACCAGCGTCGCCAAACCGGAAAAAATGGAACCCATCGCAATTAAAATAACTCGATGTGATGGTTTGTAAGTGAATGGTTCGGTGCCTGATTCAAAGAGGTTCAAAATCGGGGAAAATAAGGCTCGTAACTTCTGTTTCACAATTCAATCTCTCCCTGTAAATATTTTATTGCTTTTCCATAGATGTGGATGCTTTGGTTAATCACTTCACAACGCAGTTCTCCTCCTCTTTTGGAAATCTGCTTTACCCGGAATTTTGATTTCCCCAATTTTGAGAGCCAATAAGGCGCTAGTTGTGTATAGGCTGATCCCGTAACAGGATCCTCAATAATCCCATACTTTGGTGCAAAAAACCTCGCAACAAAATCATACTGATTAGATTTTGATGTGATAATCACTCCTCTAAGAGATAGTTTTTTTAAATATTCGGGATCAGGCTTCGCCGCCAACACATCAGCTTCACTCTTAAAAACAACAATGTAATCATCAGCTCTCAAACATTCAATCGGTTTGATAGTAAATGCAGTTTCAATCTCTTGTGGTGTATCGCAAGGAACAGGTGAACTGATGGGGAGCTCCATTACCAGCCACTCCTCTTTTTTTGTCACATTCAATAAACCGGATCGGGATTCAAACATAATGGTTTCATGGGGGTAGCCCAAACAATCGAAAAGAACATAAGCCGCTGCCAGTGTTGCATGGCCACATAAGTCCACTTCTGTTACTGGTGTGAACCAACGAAGATGAAAGCCTTTTTCAGTAGACAGAAAAAAGACAGTTTCAGAAAGATTATTCTCTTCCGCAATGGATTGCATAACCTCATCCGGCAGCCACTCTTTTAACGGACAGACTGCCGCAGGATTGCCTTGAAATGTTTTTTCAGCAAATGCATCTATTTGATAGATGGGAAGTTTCATTATTTCCAAATACCTTCTTTGGCCATAAAAGTTTTACGAAATAAACAACTCTGACAAAGGAAAGGGTGATTCATCCCCCCTATTCACCATTCGTCGCAAACCTCGGCGCATCTATTTTTTCTCCTCTAGGATGTTATTACATTCTCATCAATTCAGCCAGAGAGAGCCAACAATGAAAACCTTTCTTTTTTTATTATCTCTTTTAGTTTTAAACATTATAACTACAGCGCAGGCAATGGATGTTACTCAATTTAATGAACTCAATGCACGCTACCTCTCTGCCGTCAATGGAGATAAAAACAGTGTACGCAAAGCCATCAGATACTTTAACAAGCTCACAATCCCCGCCCCTTATGACAGCCTGATTCAAACCTATCGTGGTTCACTTGAATCCGTCATGGCAACACACGTTTATATGCCGTGGAATAAAATGAAGCATGTAGAGCTCGGTTCCGATCTGATGGATGATGCGCTGGATGAAATGACTGAAATTCATGATACGACCCAACTTAACGGCACATCACTCAGCATACACATTAGACTAAATATCGCTCACAGCTACTTTAGCTTCCCTGACTTTTTAAACCGTTATCAAGATTCAAAGGACCTGATCAGCGAAATACTCGAATCACCTCAATTTAAAAGCGCCAATATTGAAATCAAAAATAGTACTTATGAACTCGCGGCAGCGATGGCAAAAAAAGATGGCGACAAACAAAAGCAAACTGCTTTTTTATCAAAAATTCAGTAACGCCACTTGGGAGCGATCAACAATGAATATTCTGGAAACAAAAAACCTATATAAACAATACAAGCAAGGAGAAATCAGTGTAAATGCACTCTCTGGAATCAACATTCAAATTCCTGAAAAAGCATTCACGGCACTGCTCGGGCCATCAGGAAGTGGTAAAAGCACCTTGCTTAATATCTTTGGGCTGATTGATCAACCGACCCAGGGCAAACTCTATTTTTGTGGAAAAGATATTACTGCTGCTTCAGAAAAAGAGTTAACTGCAATACGCCGCCATCAACTCGGATTTATATTTCAAGGCTTCAATCTGGTTCCAGTGATGACAGTGTTTGATAATGTTGAATATCCACTCACTCTGCTAGGTCTGGATAAAAAAACTCGCTATGAACGTGTCAATTTAATGCTGGATCGAGTCGGTATCTCCCAGTTCAAAAAACATCTGCCGGATCAGATCTCTGGTGGTCAAAAACAACGTGTCGCCATTGCCCGTGCCCTTATCACGAAGCCCAAGCTGGTCATTGCGGATGAACCCACGGCTAATCTTGATACAAAAACAGCCACCGGCATCATTGATCTTATGTATCAGATGCATCAAGACTTTGGCACCTCATTCATCATTGCCACGCACGATGAGCGAATGTCCAGCCACTGCCACAACTCATATCAACTTCATGATGGAGTCCTGCAATGAAATGGTTAAAACTCGCAATAAAAAATGTTCTAAGAAATCGTCGCCGAGCATTAGTCACGGTACTTATCACCGCCGTCGGTGTTTCAGCCATTCTGATTGGTGGAGGCTTTGCCAACTTCACCTATGTCTCTCTTAAAGAGATGGCGGCCCGCTCCAGTGGTCACTTGATTGTGGCTCATAAAAATTACTTCGACAAAGAAGAAAACACACCCATGGAGTTCGGACTGGAAGAGTATCGGGCACTGGCAAAAACATTAAAGTCTGATAGCGATGTACGTTACGCCATTCCACGCATTGATTTTAGTGGACTGATTAGTAATGGTGAAAAATCAACCATCTTCATGGGGTCAGGTGTTGATGCAAAATACGAATTCAAAGTCAAAGGTCCTTTTCTCGTTATAGAATCAGGAAACGTGCTAAGCAAACGTGAAAAAGAAGATGATCCCAGGGTGATGCTCGGCACTGATCTTGCCAAATCACTCAATGCAAAAGTCAACGATTCATTAACACTCATGAGCACGACCGTTGATGGCGGCTTGAATGCAATTGATGTCACCGTGCAGGGAATTTTCAGTACAGGTACACCGGAAGTCGACAAGCGAAGCATTATTGTCAACATCAATACTGCCCAGTCGCTTTTAGTGACAAATAAGGTAAGCAGCATTGCTCTGCACTTACGAGACACAGAAACAACATTCAATAAATATGATGAATTTTCAGCGCAGTACCCCGAGCTATCATGGGAAACCTGGTTAGATCAGGCATTTTTCTATACTGGCGTTAAAAACCTTTATAACCGAATATTTGGTCTGCTGGGTTTAATCATCGCTATGATGGTCTTCTTCTCAATTTACAATACGGTCAATATGAGTGTTGTTGAACGCACTCGTGAAATAGGAACACTACGCGCCATCGGCACTTATGCCAGTGAAATCACTCGAAATTTTATTTTAGAAGGCCTTGTGATTGGTGTGATCGGTGCTGTTACTGGAATCACCATTGCGGCACTGACTTCATTAGGATTATCCCTTGCGGACATTCAAATGCCCCCTCCTCCCGGGCAAACGAATGGCTATCCATTAATTATCGATATTCCGGCCAACCTCTATCTGATCGCGGTGGCCATGAGTCTTTTTATCTGTATTCTTGCGGCATGGCTATCCAGCTATAAAGCGGCAAAAAAACCGATTGTAGGAGCGTTATCTCATGTATAAATTATTGATCACTTTACTTCTTGCCGCGCCTCTTATAGCTCATGCCAATATGGCGGATGAACTGGTCTATAAAGCAGATCAATACCGGCAAAGTGCAGATAATCTAAAAGTCACCAGTCTGATCAAACTTTATAAAAATGACAAACTGGACAAAGAGCGTTTATACGATGTTTATATTAAACCTGACCGGAAATCACTGGTCATCTCCCAATCTCCGTCAGAAAAGGGGCAGAGAGTCCTCATGATTGATGATAAATTCTGGATGCTGCTGCCTAAAACAAAGCGCCCCATTCGCATCACACCCATGCAAAAACTGTTGGGTGAAGCCTCGACAGGTGATATCGCCACAATGAAGTGGCATGAAGATTATAGCGCTGAATTCATCGCTCCTTATGAAACAAGTGGTACGGGCTATAACGAACTAAAACTCACAGCCAAACGCAAAGGAGTGACATATGAAAATATTGAGCTATCATTAGCGCCAGAAACCAACATACCGATACAAGCCAAACTTTATTTGATTTCAGGAAAGCTCGCCAAAATAGCTTGCTTTGAAATGACTGAAATTGATGGAGAACAACAAGTCGGTAAAATGATTCTGAAAGATGAAATTCAAAAAAACCGCCGCACTGAGATTGAATACATCGCACGAGCACCCCATTCGCTTAGCGACAAGTATTACAACCCAACCTATCTTGCCAGAAATCCATCACTGCTCATACGGTGATTGTCATGAAAGAAATCTGGGCAATTCTGTTAAGTGCACTGTTTGTAACGAGCAGTGCATTGGCGGAAAATTCCATCAGCCTTTTAATCAATCCGCAACTCAATAACTACTCATCCGATACACTGTTTGCTGTGCCCGACAGTATCATTGAAAAACCAAAAGCGACCAGCCAACAGATCATAGAATTCACAGGAGCCAACCCAAATCAACTCGTCGATTTGAGTTACCTTTTCAGCCTGCACAATCAACTAAGCAGTAGCCGTTCACCGGATACAACCTTTAAAACAAATGAGCTCTACCTCAGCAAAAGTCTAAATAACTGGGAAATAATGCTCGGTAGAAAAATCAGAAGCTGGGGTGTCGGCTATGGATTCCGCCCTCTGGATGTGGTGCAACAATATGACCAGCAGACCATCTCCCGACAGTCTGACATGGGTAAAAATATGGTTGCTTTAGAGTATTTTTCAGGTATGTCATCCTGGTCACTGTTATGGGTCAATCCAGCTCATTCTAAAAATAGCAAGAATAAAAATTATGAAGTCGAATCAATCGTATCCAAGTACTCCACCAGTCAGGAGAATTACGATTTACACGCCGTGTTTCGTTACAATGAAAAAAACCGGTTTCAGCTGGGATTAGGGGGAATTAATATCATGTCGGATGAAGTTGCTGTCCATGGTTCCCTGCTTTTTAGCCAACTTTACCAAAAGCAGATACACCAACTTAGCGGGCAAAGCTCGATTTTACTTGCAGAGTATCTGCCATATAAAGAGGTTGATTATGATTTTGGTTTTCAAATACTTACAGGGTTAAGTTGGAGTGGTTTATCAAAAAACAATTTGATTATAGAATATTGGTATAACGAACTGGCCTACTCGGATAAACAGTGGGATCAACTTTTCAAACTTGCAGAGCAACAACAAAACCTGTTGAATAACACATCGCTTCCTCAATCAATCATTCATGGAAATATTGCCTGGACAGCCGCAGCCACCCAAACACAAGCATTGGCACAGCATAACTTGATGCTGCAGTGGAGCTATGATGCAGATTACTGGAAACCCACCGCAAATATCTTGCTCTCCCCTGTCGATAAAAGCAGCATGATCACACTATCAACCACACGTTCAACTCACCTGTTCAAATTTGAAGCGGGCATCAGAACATTTAATGGCGCTAACGACTCTATTTATGGTGGCCTCATAGTCAGTAATACTGTGTTTATGACACTTTCCGGGGAGTATTGATCATGAATTCCACCTGCCAAAAATCGACATCATTTGATCGCAGCCAATGGTTAAAGCTCATCGCCATTAACACCTTGATCGCAATCACGCTGAGCCTTATTACAAAAAATAGTTTCTGGCTGAATTTGCTCTACTCTCAATCAATTGGTATTTCAGTTGCGACCGCAATATCAATCCTTTTTTTACGCAGGCAAGATAAAGAAGCCTCAATTATTTGGCTGGCCATAGCCATTGTCTCCGGTGTTTTAATTGGATCGACATTTGCAACGCTGGTCAGCGGGAGCTACAAAACCGTCACACCAGAGGAAGGAGAATGGCTCCTCATCTCAAGCTTTTTCTACTCCACTATTATTGGCTCTGTTGTGGCCTATTACTTCTTCCTTGTGGCCAATCAAAAAGAGATGAGTAATCAACTCACTATTGAAAAACTTAAACAAGCTGAATATGAACAAGCACTGGCTGAAAACAATTTAAAAATTCTGCAAGCACAAATCGAACCCCACTTTCTTTTTAATACACTCTCCAACGTCATTGGCCTCATTGATCAACGCCCCGATGACGCAAAAAAAATGCTGGAGCACTTTACACATTATCTGCGATCCAGCTTATCCCGAACAAGAGAATCTGATACGACACTAGAGGATGAAATTGCAATTATTAGTGCCTACTTGAGTATTCAAAAAATACGCATGGGGAAAAGGCTCAATTATAAAATTATCATCGCTGAAGAATTAACAGCCCACCCCTTCCCTCCTCTGCTCATTCAACCCCTGGTCGAGAATTCCGTACGGCATGGCCTGGAATCAGAGATCGATGGCGGTGAAATCAGCGTTGAGGTCAAGCAAAAAGAGAATACCCTCATCATTACTGTTAGTGATACTGGACAAGGAGCGGAAAATATGCAAAGTGATGGCATTGGCCTCAAAAATATCAGAGATCGATTAACCTCTATTTTCCAAAATAGAGCCGAGATAAAAATAGAGCCTAACAGCCCTAAAGGGCTCATCGTTACGTTACACATTCCACTGGAAAAGATATGAGCACCACCGCAATCATTGCTGATGATGAACCACCACTTCGAGACTATCTACGCAAGTTATTGAGTGAAAACTGGCCAGATTTAGAGATTAGTTACCAGGCAGAAAATGGAGTGGATGCCCTCAAAGCTATTTTTAAACATCAACCTGATATTGCCTTTTTAGACATCAACATGCCCGGCCTCACAGGGCTTGAAGTTGCAGAGCAGTGCAAAGGCGAATGTCACATTGTTTTTATCACCGCTTATGATCAATACGCCATTGAGGCTTTTGAAAATGAAGCGATCGACTACCTGCTCAAACCGGTGAATAAAGAGCGTCTCCTGGAAACACGAAAAAGAGTCGAAGCTCGTTTGGAAAATAGCCCTCAAGATTTAACCCATCTACTCTCAAGCCTACCCTCCAGACAATCCTATTTACAATGGATTAAAGTCGTTCATCAGGAAGAAGTGCTGTTAATCAATGTTGATGATATCGACTATTTTCAATCTGGCAACAAATACACCTCCGCTTACATCAAAGGCAAAGAACATATCTTGCGAAGCAGTTTAAAAAAGCTTGAGTCACAGCTTGATTCTGACAAGTTTTGGCGCGTACATCGCGGTACGCTGGTGAGAGTGGAAGCCATTGAATCGATCAGTAAAATGCTCTCGGGGAAATTACTAATCAATATTGGTACACATAAACTATCGGTGAGTCGGGCTTATCAGGGGTTGTTTCGGCAGGATTGAGGTACTATTTTTTATAAATTACAGCCTAATAACCAAACTAAAGAAAAAGTTTCGCCATTGACCCGAGATAGAAACTATAGTTGACACATCTTGTTGTGTGAATTAACGTGTAAAAAAGAGGTGTTCAAAATGGCAACAAATTTAGCAATTGATGACAAATTATTGGAAGAAGCGCTATTACTCAGTGGATTAAAAACAAAAAAGGATACCGTTAATTATGCTTTGAAAGAGTTTGTAAATCGTCGTAAGCAATTGGAAATCCTGGATTTATTTGGTAAGTTGGATCCAGACGCTGATTATGATTATAAAAAGGCCAGAGAATATTGAAGGTTGTCGTAGATACGCCAATTTGGTCATATGCTTTAAGGTCAAAAAGAGAGGGATATGAATTGCATGTCCAGGAGTTTGAAACCCTCATTTCGGATCAAAGAGTGGTTATGCTTGGGCCAATCAAACAAGAAGTATTATCTGGTTATAGTGACAAGTCCAGATTCGAAAAGCTCAATAAAAAATTAAAATATTTTGAAAACACTCCGATCATCGATGATGATTATGTTCAAGCAGCGATATTTTCAAACACATGCCGTTCAAAAGGTATTCAAGGTTCACATATTGATTTTTTGATCTGTGCAGTGGCTTTTCGATTAAAGTCAGAAATATTCACAACTGATAATGATTTTTTTTATTATGGAAAGCACATACCAATACAGCTATTCAGTTATGGATGATGTTTGATGCATGGGATTTTAATTATGCATATGCTCAGCAGAAGCTCAAACTCATGAGTGGTGAAGTTCGGGTAAATTATAGCAAGGCGGTACAATGATCTACCAACCACCGTTTGAAATCACCCCCACCATAATAAATCAGGTTGGCCTGATTAGTGAAAAAGTGGCTGAACTTTCCTTATCGGAACAGAATTTGTCACCAAAATTGCGCAAAACCAACAAGATAAAAACCATTACGGGGACGTTGCAAATTGAAGGTAATACCCTGACTGAGGAGCAAGTTTCAGCCATTCTGGAGGGCAAGCGGGTATTGTGTTCTACCCGTGAACTGGCAGAGGTGCAAGGGGCAATTGCGGCTTATGAGCAATTAAACCAGTTTAAGCCAGGCAGTACGGATGATTTGCTTAAAGCTCACGCCTTGTTAATGGGCGATGTACTCAAAAATGCAGGGCATTTCAGAAGCCAGTCGGTCGGTATTCATCAAGGAAAAAAAGTGATTCATGTTGCCCCGCCTGCCCATCAGATACCGGGGTTAATGACGGACTTATTGAGCTGGCTTGATCGTTGTGAGCATCATCCACTGATTAGCAGTTCGGTATTTCATTATGAATTTGAATTCATCCATCCGTTTATGGATGGCAACGGTCGTATGGGGCGTTTGTGGCAAACTTTGATTTTGTCCTGCTGGAAGCCTGTTTTTGAATATTTACCACTGGAAAGTATTATTCGTGACCATCAGCAAGCCTATTATCAGGCATTGGCACAAGCGGATAATGAAGCGAAGGCAACTGCCTTTATCGTCTTTATGCTGGATGCCATTTTACAAACACTCGACAAAAGTGCCTCTGTAAACGCCCTTGAAAGCGCCCCTGTAAAGTTAGAAGGTTTGAAGACGACTGAGGCAATTCTGGCGCTGGTTGCTCAAAATGGAGAGATCACCCGACAAGAGATGGCAAAACATATTGATAAGGATATTCGCACCATCGGCAGAGCTATTAAGCAGTTACAGGAAAGGCAGCAGTTAAAACGGGTGGGATCGGATAAAACAGGACATTGGGAATTGCTATGAGTAAAATTGCCGAAAATGTCATTGCAACCTTTTGTATCGAGCTACTGAGGGTATATGGGTAATCAGATCAGGTAGTTTTTTGCATCCTCACCTCGCAGACAAAAATTTCAACCTTTGAAACAAAGCTTCAGGCAGTAAACGTACAACTCTCATCACCCACGCCCAATAGCCTGGCACATAAACTGTGTATCGCTTTTTCTGCAAGGCATTCACCATAATCGTAGCTACTTTTTCTGGTGTGGAAAATGAAAAGTTTTTCTCATGATCTACAGTCATCGGCGTATCCACTGGTCCCATTTTAAAATCATAGACTGCTACGCCACTGCCCCAAAGGCCTGAACGCAAGCCTTGCAAATATAAACTCAATGCGCCCTTGGCTGCGCCATAAGTATAATTTCGTGGCCGACCTCGATCACCTGCCACTGAGGTAATCACTCCGATTTTCCCTCTGCCCTGTTGTTCCAGATGATTCGACAAAGGAATCAATATCTCCAACACACTTAACAAATTTACCTCAAAGGTTTTCCGGGCCACACTAGAATCATGCTCACTCAACTGTTGATCCAGCAATTCGCCGTGCGCAAAAATCACGATATCAATGATAGGCATCACGTTATACAATGCCGCCAGTGCCTCTTCGATACGCTCACTGTCGTTAAAATCAAAACAGAAACCACCCGTGTAAGTCTGTGATAATTTCTCAGCGAGCTTTTCCAGTTTCTGTTCATTACGCGCCAGACAAAACAGACGATCCCCGCGCGCTGCAAACTGCACTGCCATCGCTTGAGCAACTGTGGATGTCGCACCAACTATCACGACATTCATAACAGCGCTTGACCAAAGTCTTCCAGCAAATCATTTTGATCTTCGATACCAATCGATAATCGAATCATGCTGTCAGAAATTCCCATAGAAGCACGACGCTGTGGCCCCATTTCATAAAAAATAGTATGAGCCACAGGAATGCCTAACGTCCGGTTGTCACCTAAATTACTCGAAGCTACCACGGCTTCCAGGGAATTCAGAAAATCAAAACAGTCCACTTGATCAGTCAGCTCGATACTCATCAATGAACCATAGTGTTTAAATAGTTTCTGAGCACGCTCATGTTCAGGATGACTTTTAATGCTCGGGTGAAATACTTTTTTAACTTTTGGGTGCGATTCAAAAAAACCGGCCAATGTCGCAGCATTTTCACAAGAGCGCTCCATGCGCAAGGCCAATGTTTCCGTACCAATTGACAAGTGATGAGCCGACTCAGGCGATATCGTCCCTCCTGTATCTCTGAGTCCCTTTTTCTTTATTTGCAAAAGCCCCCAGTTAGAAACAGGGCCTTTTTTATAGTTATCATAAATATTTTCAAATTGAGACCAATCGTAACAACCAGTCTCGGTGACGGCTCCACCCAACGCATTACCATGACCACCGATGTATTTGGTTAGTGAATTAATAATTAATCCTGCTTTTACTGATGCAGGCTGAAAAAGATAAGGTGATGTGACGGTATTATCAACGATATAAAGCAGATTATTGTTTTCACAATAATTACCGATTCCTTCAAGATCACTCACCTGAGTACAAGGATTGGCAATCGTTTCAACAAACACTGCTTTGGTATTAGGCTGAACCGCTGTCGCCACATTGTTAACATCAGTCGCATCAACAAAAGTGACTTCAATACCCAAAGTTTTTAACGTATTAAACAGACTATTGGTATTACCAAACAAAAAAGAGCTTGAAATCAGGTGATCCCCCGTACGCAATAAAGCGATCATGGTCGAAGTAATCGCCGACATTCCTGTTGCAAAACAGACTGTGGCCACTCCCCCTTCCATCAAGCTCACTTTCTCTTCCAGCGCCGAAGTGGTCGGGTTATTTTGACGGCCATATGAATAACCACTCGCCTTTCCTTGAAAAACATCCGCCAGTGCTCGCGCATCACCATATTCAAATGCAACCGAAGTGTGGATCGGCTTGTGCAATGAACCATGCTCAATCGTGCTTTGACGATCATTGTGTAAAATTTTTGTAGTAAAACCTTCAGATTTCATGAAAACTTAAAACACCCTTTATATATAGACAAAAACAGAGTAAAAGAACGTAATTCAATAAGCAATTTTCGAGGTTATTCTCCTGTTTTTTTTTGTTACACTTGAAATCAAAACTTCAATCAAAAACAGTATAGATTCATGTCAAAAAATAAATTCATCGGCGTTATATCAGATACACACGGCCTCGTGAGACCTGAAGCCATTGCGGCCATGCAAGGGGCTGATCTGATTATTCATGCTGGGGATATTGGCGGAAAAAATATCATTCACCAATTTTCAGAAGTGGCTCCCGTGATGTTCGTGCGTGGAAATACAGATTATTGCAGCTGGTCGCATCAACACGCCCCTGAAGTTGATGTGATCCGCCATGAAAATTTTTATTTTTATGCTATCCATATTCTCAGAGAGATTGATATTGACCCCGCTGCCGCCGGTTTTGATGTTGTGATCAGTGGGCATACGCATAAACCTCTAATTGAATACATAGAGGATGTACTATACATCAACCCTGGAAGTTGTGGTCCTCGGCGCTTTGATCTGCCCATTTCAGTGGGGCGTATTGATGTCACATCTGCTGGTTTAAAAGCTCAAATTGTCGAACTATTGTCATGTTAAATACCCTGTTCAAAAAAACTGACAAACCACATAACATTGATAAAGCCATAGAAAACAGTGTAACAATATCACTTAACCCATTGATTAAGTTACACCATCAAGCACGTCAATTATCATTTGGAACTCGCCGAAAGGTCCGCAGCGCATTATCTGGAAACTACGCTTCTTCTTTTAAAGGACGAGGCATGGATTTTGATGAAACACGTATTTACCAACCGGGAGATGATATCCGCAGCATGGACTGGCGCGTGACTGCCCGCACGGGCCAACCGCACACCAAAATATTTAAAGAGGAACGTGAGCGCCCTGTTTTTTTTGTCACAGATCTCAGTGCTTCCATGCACTTTGCAACACGTGGCGCATTTAAATCAGTGATTGCTGCACAGGCCACAGCCTTATTGGCATGGGCGGCCTCAGATCATGGAGACCGTGTGGGTGGCGTTGTTTTTTCGGATAAACAGCACATTGAATTGCCACCAAAAGCCCGTCAACATGGCGTGTTGCGCCTTCTGAAAACATTGGAAAAATTAGATTCCACTCCAAATGATGGCTCATCCGTCACACAAGGTTTAACTCAAGCACTCAATCGATTGAGAAAAATCACTCACCCTGGCAGCTTGATCTTTATTTCAAGTGACTTTTATCACCTTAATGAAGAAGCCGAACGTCACTTCAGCTATCTGTCCCGGCATAATGATATTGTTGGTGTATTGATACGTGATCCGCTAGAAGTTACACCGCCACCGCCTGATCGTTACAGTATCAGTAATGGCCAAAATGTATCCGTATTTAATACCAGTAGCAAAAAAATACAAGAAAAATATCACTCCTTTTTTCAAGAAAAATATGAGCGTATTAATAGCATCTTCCGCAAACACAGTGCGCGTTTAATTGAGTTATCAACGCATCAAAATATTTTTGATGCGTTGCATCGTCAGCTTTGAATAATAGACAGGTAGTTTCAGACGACATCCATCGTATGTTTTATATGTTTGGGTGCACACTTCCCGGTGGGGTCATACGAAGAACTCTCTGTGGGTTCGTTATAGATAATATTAAGCGCATGGTGGATATTTTTTCGACTCACTTGAATAATGTTGCCATTCACTTGATTTTGCTTCTGACACCTCTTCAAAACATCGCCTAAATTCTGCCACTGCTTTTCCATACCCTGCATACCATGAGCTTCACACTCTTTAACAAACGCTTCAGCACCGGTTCGATTAACCGGGTATGATTTTTTTTCAAGGATGCCATAAGAGCTTTGTGTCAATTGCTCCAGTTGCACCAGATAATCATGCTTAACTCCCGCCAGTTTTTGCAGTTGATCAAGTGATCGGGCTTTTAGTGCATCGTACTCTTCAGTTAAACATGTTAACAATTTTGTTGATAACTTTAACTGTTTAATCAGCAGCCCGCCAAAAGCCAGAGAGGCATATTTATTTGAAGGTTGATCAGTCATTTCACTTTATTAGTGCATGGTTTAATAGTCTTTCAAAATAAAACAATTTTTCTGAAACACGTGAAAAATCGACCAGATACTCTCCTTCTGTCTGAGATCTTTGAATACGTTTAACACGACCCAGATCAAAAACTCCGTTTTCATTAACAGCCTTTTTTTTACTAAAAATTGGTATTGATTGATTGCCAAAAAACTGAATACCCATAGGTTCATCACCTCTTGCTTACCTATCCCACGTAACGGCGTGATCATAGGAAACTTAAGATATTCGCACCTACATTGCGACTTCCACCACACCTTTTTTGTAGATACGCCCTTCGACGATCTGGTTTGATAACAAATTCCTCACCCGTACCCGATCACCTGCAACTGCATCTTTCATCACCTGCCCTTGCATACGAACGACCACTCCCTCCCCTTTTGCCAAAATAATGACACGTTCACCACGTTCAGCAATATTGGGAGGACGTATATTTGAAGGAGTCAAAACCGATCCACTAACCAAAGGGCGCTTTACAAAACTACCTGTTACCTCTTCAGCCTTCTTAAAATAACCCTGTGTCAAATGGCTGATATCCTTTTTAACTAAAGTCACATCATCCATAGTGATCATAGAGCCAGCGGGTAGTGACCGATTTGTTGTCAATACTTTTCCATAAATTTTAATTGTTGCAGGTACATAAAGTGACCAAGGCTGGCTGCCTTTACACTTCACACTCACAGTAACGCGCCCAAATTGCCTCTGTCCCATAGGACGATCAATATTTAAAGGGCTATCACACTTTGTTAATCTCAAGCGTGAATCTATAGAACCTACGTTAATTTCATATTGTTGGTACTCATTTTTAGCAATATTAAGCTCCAAAAAGTTATTCACAGACTGTTTTATTAAATCATGCGAATGAAATTCAACTGCATAAACATCAGAACAGATTAAAAGTACAAAAAAAACGGTGGATTGAAAGACAGCTTTTATATTGTTCATTTTGTTTACCTCTCAATAAATTCATCTATGTAAAAACTCACTCCTTAAAAAATATGCAATTTTAAAACCAGGTAACCATTTAAGGCAATATCCAGTATGCCGATAATGCATCTATGACTTGAATTCAGACAATTGCAATAAAATGTTTATAAGGGATTATTAAATGACTGACTTATTAGCCGGTGTTGATCAACGAACCAAGCTTGTAGGACATAACCGTATCGAGCTACTACTCTTCAGGCTTAAAGGAAAACAGCGTTATGGCATTAATGTATTTAAAGTTCAGGAAGTCATTCAGTGTCCTGCGCTCACTCAAGTTCCAAACACTCATCCAATGATACGTGGTGTTGCAACGATCCGGGGCAATACAATCCCAGTCATTGATCTGGGAAAAGCAATAGGCAGAACACCTATTGAAGACCTGTCTGATAAATTTATTGTCGTCAGTGAATTTAATCATGCCGTAATCGGATTCATAGTATGGAGTGTTGACCGGATTGTGAATAAACCTTGGGAGGAAATACTCCCCTCTCCTGCAGGAGCAGGTAAAAACAGCTACGTCATCTCTGTAACTCAAATTGATAAAGAGCTGGTAGAGATTATTGATGTCGAAAAAGTAAGGGCTGAAATTATTACTACAAACACGGCTCCTTCCGATGAGATCCTTGAACGGGGAAAAGATAGAGGAGCCGATGAGAATGATGAAATTCATGTACTGGTTGTTGATGATTCCAGTGTTGCAAGGAATCAGGTCAAACGTACCTTAGTGCAGCTTGGCATGAACTGCACTTTAGCAAAAAATGGACGTGAAGCACTTGATATGCTCATCGATTGGCATACCAATAACCCTGAAATGTTTAAAAAAGTAGATCTTGTGTTGTCTGATATAGAGATGCCTGAAATGGATGGGTATACACTCACGACAAAAATACGTGAAGATGCTCGGCTTGCCAATGAATACATCATTCTTCACTCATCATTAAGTGGTGTATTCAATAAAGCCATGGTGGAAAAAGTCGGTGCAGATAAATTTATTGCTAAATACAATCCTGATGAACTGGCTAAAACAGTACTTGAAGCCTGTGAGGCTATTGATTTGACACGAAGAGAGGCCTTGGCCTGAAAGGGGTGATAATTCTCCGCTTTATGGCAAAATATTACCCCTAACAAAACATGAGTTAATATTATGACTGACAATGGAATGTCTTCACAAGAGTATGTTGATTTTCAGAAGTTTCTTGAAAAAGCGTGCGGTATTGTACTGGGAAGTAATCGTCATTATCTAATTAACAATCGTTTAAAAGGCTTAATGAATGAATACGATATTTCATCCATTACAGAGTTGACCCGCCGTCTGAAAAACTCAAACAATGTTCAGCTGAGAAAACAGATTATTGATGCAATGACGACTAATGAAACCAGCTGGTTTCGTGATCAGCACCCTTTTGACTCTCTGAAAAACACGATACTCCCTGAACTGAAAAAAAACAGCTCTTTAAGAATTTGGTCTGCGGCCTGCTCTTCAGGACAAGAGCCCTACACCATCAGCATGACGATTGAGGAGTATTTAAAAAATAACCTGGTAAGTTTTTCCAATAATATCAAAATTACTGCAACTGATATCTCACCCACGATATTATCTGAAGCAAAAAAAGCTACTTATGATCAACTATCCATATCGCGCGGTTTAAGTGCTGCTCGACAAAAAATGTTTTTCCGAAAAATCAATAATGAATGGAAGTTAAATGATGAGATATCCAGGCGTGTCACCTTTAAAGAGTTTAACTTGCTGGATAGTCCAGTTAGCCTCGGTAAGTTCGATATCATATTTTGCCGTAATGTTTTGATCTATTTTTCCCAGAAAAACAAAGCTGAAATTATCAAGAAGTTTGCTAAAGCTCTCAACCCTGGCGGCTACCTTATTCTTGGATCATCAGAAAGTATGCCACCGGATTTAAAACAGTGTTTTGAAATGATTCGAAGTGACCGTGGAATAATATATAAAACCCGGTAGAAAATTTCAGATATAAAAAAACCGCCCAATTGTGGGCAGTTTTTTATATACCTTTTAAAGTTACATCCGTTTACAGAGAGTATATGTTAAAGATTCATCATAGCCCGTTGCGGCAGTTGTGGCGGCTTCAGTATTGATATTAGTGGCTGCGTTTGCACGAATCGAGCCCCTATTGGGCATTCCATCATCCAGCGTAGCATCAATAGAAGAGGCTGCTTTACCAGGCACCAGGCTTGCGCAGGTTGCCAAACCACTCATACCGCCACCATATCTATTTGTATCCAACCCCGTCACACCTATTTTTCCACTAAATGAATGCATTGGATTGACTCGCCCGTTTGGATTCGCCGGGTCACCTGAAATCAGTGATGCATAACGTAAATGTTGCCATAAAAGTGAGGATTCATTTGTTCCTGCTCCACCATTAAAAAAGGCATTGTTATTGGGTAAAACACCATTGCCGTTACCTGCTGCTGCATCCGTCCAGCCTCGTGTTGCCGCACGACTATCATCACCAGGAATCACTTTATAACGATCTTGATACGCATAAAAAGCCGCTGACACCCCTTCAAAATCAGAGCGCAAATTTTTAATCTTTGCATTTTCAATCATCTCCTGCCCTTTCAATACACCGCCGAGCAACAAGCCAATAATAACTAATACAATGGCAATCTCAACTAATGTAAAACCTGCCTCCTTTCGCCTTGATATCATCGTTACACTCCCTTGATTAATAAAAGTATCAGTAATATATCGGCTCGGTTTTCTATTAAATTAAACACTCCTGTTATGGCCATTTCCCAGCCGCAGCCATACGACTGATCAAGCTGTTTTTTGAGATCCATATCAGAGAGTCGTCAAATAAATTTTTTGTATAAACATCATGTACATAGATGCTGTTCGAAGTGCCAACACCGGGATTGCTGCATACGCCGTCTATATTTGGAATGCCGTCAGCATCATTTTCATTTTCAGGAAATCCATTTTTCCCACAGGAAAAAATAATTGCAACAGGGTCACCTGCAGGTGTTAATGCGACGCTATTAAGGTCAGTTACACTCAGTGAGCTTATCGTAACAGGTGGATCAGGAATGATGCCGGCAGTATTAAAAGCAGCATCTGAACGGTAACGTATACGTCTTCCCCAGGCATCCCACTGCCCCAAACCCAGTGTTGCCCAGGGAAGGTCACCTTCAATTGCACAATCTGAATCTTCAAACCCGTCTCCCGTAGAGTCAGGGCAGGGCAACCGTTGATTTACAATTGCAAATCCTGTCAAGGCATCACTGATTTCTGTCAATAACTTTGCTGTATCTTTATAACGCTTGATATCGATTTGAGTAGAAAGCGGACCCAATATACTGCCCAATAACAGACCAATAATGACCAATACCATCGCCATTTCAATGAGTGTAAAGCCTCTATCCGCTATTTTTGGTTGCACTACCAAACGCCTCCCTGCCCTTCTACAACTTTTTTAACGGAATCATTCAGAAACTCATCGGCAGTGATATAAATTAAACGGTCATTAAAGTTTTCCTGAGTGCGATCTATAACAAACTGGTCATCTGCATTTGAATTAATGGCATCAAGGTAGTCACTGATACTATTTGCATCATCTCTATTTTGCCCCGGTAAAGCCTCGCCCGGAGCAATAATCACAGCGGCAACCCGATCACTTAACAACGCGCCGGTACCATCGAACACTGAAAGCCAGCCGGTTGTTAATGAAAGCATTGCGGCATTAATTACAGGTGCAGTACCATCATCAATCAGGTTAGCACTCACGGCGTACCATAATGTTTCGCCGCTCTGATCTTTAAAGTTCATACCAGTGCCGCTACGCGGATTACTGCAGGGTGCAGGATAATTTAACCAGGGTAAACGTCCGATGCGATCAGAGTTTGTCACGACTACAGGACAATTACCCTGGCCATCATTATCTGTATCAGGTAGTGGTAACTCTCCCGTATTTGCTGAGTTTGTTAAAGCCCAGCCAATCAAGGCTTCTTCTGCACGGGTTAATGTTGTTGTATTTTTGATATCACGTTTGATGATTGAGCTTTTTTGACCTAGTTCCGTGACAATCACAGTCATGGAACCTACAACAACAATAAGCATCATGACTAAAAGCATAGCACCTGACTGCTTAGTAGAAATCATAGACTTCATCTGCTTTATAATCCCATTTCTGGCCAACCTTAAGCCGCTTCATCTCTTTTTTTGACTTTAAAACAATTTGATTTTTTCTATCAGGTTTCTTCTGAATTTCAATCTCTTTTAATAAATTTTTATTGTTCACAGCGCCATTCACCCAAACGGTTGTATCTCCATTTTCACGGAGAATAAAACCATTTATTGTCACCACACTATTTTCAGGCTCCACTTTTTTTCCTGGTGCATTTTTAACGAGTGTACCCACACTTTTCTCTTTATCACTACTATTTTCAGACCTTTTGATTCGATCTTCATAGAGTTCATTTTTTCGCATAAAATCAATTTTTGATCGCTCACTTTCTGAAACAAATAATCGGCCTAATTCAGCCGCATAAACAGGAAAAGCAATCATAAAAATGGAGATACACAACAAAATAGCTTTAATCATGACTCATCGCCCACAATCAATTTTGTATGTAGAGTAAACCAGTTAATATTACAAACAGCTTTCACATTGGTATTGTCTTTAAAAAAGCTGAAGCGCTTTTCAATACGTGTCAGTTTGCACGACTCCACATGAAATGCCCCTGCAATCTGTCGTTCCATTTCGGACAGGAGGTCAATAAGATCTTCGGTATGATAGATTCCAAACGTTAATTCTATCTGGCTTTGCGTAACTGAAACCCCTTCACTCTGTGCAATATCCGGTGATTCAAATTTTTTTTGAGGTTTTATTTTATAAAATAACTCTGGAAGCTTGAGAACCTCAATTCGACTTTTAACTGCATCCACCCACTCCAAACGCTGCTCATTACCAATGACACCGCTATCAACAAGTGTTTGGTATTGATCGAAATAGCTATTAAACAAGCTCTTATCATCCAGAATGTCAGATAGTTTTGAGTTGGCTTCAAGCATTTCTTGATATTGCCTGCTTGCACCATCTTCATGATTTGTCAGGTAAATCCAGCTAGAAAATGCAATACCCATAGCAAATAAAATGAGAACACCGGTTATCACAAGTGATGGTTTCATATAAGACCAGTCAATATCAATCTTCATATGATTCATCCTCCAGAAAGATTAGTAATTCAAATCCGGGATCTACAATTTTACCTTTATACCTCTCTTCTCCTTTCATGGATGAGGCCGAATCAACATTCAGAGGCATAGCCAATATTTCAACAGAAACAACATCAGGATTGCTCTGTAGTGATCTGATAAAGCTATTAATTCTCCGAAATGCTTTTTTATACCGGCCATTAAAAGGTGATAAATGGCCTTTTAAAATCATGCCCTGAAAAACTTTGGGTATTGTCTCGTTATATTCATCGCTATTTTGATTATTCGTCTCTCTTATTTTGGCTTGCCAAACAATATCATCAATCTGAATATCGTTATAAACAGATAAACTTTCACTCACAACGAGCAACCCGCGTTTGGGACGATTGTTATGCTTTCCCAGTTGAGTATTGATCTCTACAGCAAGACGCATATCAGAAGGACGCAAAGGCAGCTCTGGCATAGTCTCTACCTGTTTGTGATAGCGCTCTATAATTTGAACCGTTTTCGTTTGGCTCAATAACGTATTTTTATAAATTGTATTTGCATTTAAAATATTATTAACACTCCACAACAAACTCACTGAGGCTAAAAAAGCGCCCGTATAAATAAGCCATGACTTGGCTCTTTTCATAAAAAAATAACGGCGATCATAAAATGATGCGTAATTCATTACCGGACGTTCAAGTGTCAAAAGATGAACATATAGAGGCTCACACATGCCGGCAACCAGATCTTTTTTCATACCGATGCTTAGAGAAATGCTCCCCATATCAAGTAAGTGATAATTGACCAGGCTTGATTCCATATGGCCAGCTGTAAACTGATCCATCATGCCTTCCTGGGTGACTACATAAATATCGATACTTTGCCCATAAGGTAATACACCGATACGATTTAAATAACGTAGCTGCTTATCTATCTCCTTGGATAATAAATTACTGTACTCGTCAATATTGAATATAGGTAAGTTGGTTAATCGACTGAGTTTGAGAAAATACCCATTAAGAAACGTTTGCCTAAGCAGTGAGCCACGTTGTTGAGTCAGCAACAAAGCATTTCTGGATTTAAGCTTAAGCCGCTTTAATAAAATCTGCCCCATCATCGCAACGGAATAGACCCCTTCCAGTGGAATACGGTTCTTTTTAATCACTCTGATCCAATGATTAAGAACTTCAGGGTTTGTAATGGCTGAAAGCATCACCTTATCATCACGTCTTCCCCCTTTCTCCCGCCCTTGAAACAGACCGTCACGCCAACGTGTTCCCCTGAATGCCTGCCCTATTTTTCGTTGTAACATCGATTGGCGATCTCGTCTCGAAATATGAGGAATCGTTTCATAGCGATACTCCTCTTCGATGACATCCAATAAAACATAACTGACAATATCTGCCTCTTTTAATAGATATTGTTCAAATAGTTCCAACCCATTATCCGTATTTAAAAACCGCTTACCCTCTTCAACGACACCCTTCTTGCATAAATAAACAACCAGTTCGTTACAGGCAATGTAAAAGATACGCCGAGCCATCCTAAATACTCAGGTTACCGATAATGTCATAAATAGGCCCTAATACCGAGATCATGACCCACCCCAAAACCAGTGCTAAAATAACCGTAATAAGGGGGCCAATCATGGCTTGTAATCTTTCAATAGAACCTTTTACGTCGCGATCATAAAAATAACCGACATTCACCAACGCTTTATCTATTTCCCCCGTACTTTCCCCCACTTTAACCATACGTAATACAAGAGGCGGAAACAGACCGGCTATTTCAATACTTTCACTCAAACTTTTTCCATTTGAAATATTTTTTTCTATATTGGATAACGCTTGAGCAATCACCTTGTTGCCTACAATGCCTTCACAAATTCTGATGCTGGCCAGCACACTGACACCAGAGGAATACAACAGAGCAAAGTAACGAGTGAACCGGCTCAGTATCACTTTTCTCAGCACTGGCCCGATCAACCATAGATTTAATTTAATATGATCCACTCCATAGCGAAATTTTTCAGATCTCTTAGATAAATACCGAATCAAAAAAAACAATACCGGTAATAAAAAAAGCAGATACCAAAACTCAATAGTAAAATCAGAAACAGTTATCAATGCTTTTGTATGCATAGGTAACTCTTCACCCATATTGCTGACAAAACCCACGAGTTGAGGTACAAGATAGATCATTAAAAAAAGAATCACACAAACTACAGTTCCACCTACAAATAACGGGTACATCATCAGTTTTTTAGTCTGCTCGGTTAACTCATCCTGCCATTTCAGTGACTCTGTCATATCTTTTAAAACGACGCTTAAATCACCACTGGTCTCACCCGCACGAATCAGGCTAATAAACACTTCATCAAATACTGAAGGAAATTCGGTTAAAGCTTCAGAAAGTGTCAGGCCACCTTCGATGGACGCAATAATGGCAGATAATATTTCGCGAAACCGTTCATTATCTATACTGCTGCGCAAATCATCCAACCCTTCCAGAACGGGCACACCCGCCCCCGTTAATTGCTCCATATGAAAACAAAAAACAATGAGATCCCGAATCGTTACCTTTCGACTCAACACCCATCTTTTTTTAGCAACTGCCCGCGAACATGAAATGAGCTCTAACTGCATTCCTGACAAACGAGCTTCCAAATCAGCCTCATTCACCGAGTCCATCCGGCCTTGAATGACCTTGCCACTGGCATTGACGGCCCTGTATTTATAGATAACCATAACCGGGCTTGATCTCTACAACTTTCTCGGTTAAATCAATCACACGGGATACTTCATCCAGGCTTGTCACTCCATGCAGTACTGCACGTATTCCATCATCTGCTAATGGAATAAACCCTTTATCAAGTGCCATCTCTTTTAATTGGCGCATTGATGCGTGATTGACAATCAGTTCATCCAGTTCACTATCCATTTTTAATACTTCCATCAATGAGGTGCGACCTTTATAACCAATATTGTCACACTGTTTACAGCCTACGGATTGATAGATCTGGAGTTCATTGTCATCACTGTTTTCAAGACTTAAGAGTTTTTTTTCAATCTCGGTTGGAAAATAAGCCTTTTTGCACTGATTACAAAGTGTGCGTACCAAACGCTGCGCTATAATACCGATAATATTTCCCGCCATAATATCCGGTTTCACACCAATATCGAGCAAACGGGGCACAACACCCAGTGCTGAGTTAGTATGCAACGTACTAAAAACCTGATGCCCCGTCATTGCGGCTCGAAATGCCATTTCTGATGTAGCACTATCACGAATTTCACCCACCAAAATAATATCCGGATCCTGCCTCATCATGGAGCGAATACCCTCAGCAAAGTCCATTTTAACCGACTTGTTGACTGAACTTTGCCGAATCAGTGGAATGGTATATTCAACCGGATCTTCAAGCGTCATGATATTGACCGATTCATCATTCAGATGATTCAGCATGGAATAGAGTGTCGTAGTTTTTCCGCTTCCGGTAGGTCCTGTTACAAGGATCACTCCTTCAGGGCGCGCCATCATCAGTTTGATCAATGAGAGTGAATGCTCTGTCAGATTGAGCTTTTCTAATGGCACAATGCCTTTTTTACTATCCAGTACACGCAATACGATATTTTCACCAAAGGTCACGGGTTGAGTCGCTACGCGAAAATCGACATGCCGCCCACCTAATGTTAATGAAATTCTTCCATCTTGTGGAGCGCGTGTTTCAGCGATATTCATACCTGCCATGACCTTTAGACGAACCACAATGCCTGACCAATACCCTTTATGCAATACCAGAACTGAGCGTAATACACCATCAATGCGATCACGAATACGTAAAAAACCATTTTCAGGCTCAAAATGTATGTCTGAAGCACCCCGTTTGACTGAGTTTGCCAATAGAGCATCAACCAGACGCACCAGGGGTTGACTGTACTCATCTGTACCCAGTTGCAGGCTTTGATAATCAACTTTACCCGTATCTAGCTCATTAAGAATCCCCTCTACTGAAAGTTCATAACCGTAAAAATTGTCAATGGCAGCTTCTATTTCAACTTCAGTCGCTAACAATGGGTGAATATCCAGATCACCACCCAATAATGCAGCCGTTTGATCCAGGGCGACTACATTGTAAGTATCCGCCATCGCAACAGTCAGCACATGCTTTTCACTGTCCCAGGTCACAGGAATCAACTGGTAACGTCTCGCAATATCTTTTGGAACAAGCTTGAGCGCTTCACCTTCAGGAACCACTTTCGTAAGATCAACACTCTTTTGCCCTAAAAGCTCAGCCAGAACATCCCGCATGACGGCATCACTTACAAAGCCGATTGTGACCAAAACTTTACCAAGAGGTATGCCACGCCGCTTTTGCTCAACCAGAGCAATACCCAGCTGATCCTCCGTAATCAAGCCTTTATCAACTAACATCTCACCTAAGCGGGCGGGTCTTTTTTTAGTTTCACTCACTGTACTTTCACCGAATCAGACAAACTCAGCAACCTTGATTCAATCACTGAACTTTTAAAACCTGCTGAAAATTGCTTTGATAAAAATAGTGCTTGCTTATAATATTTTATTGCAGCCTGAATTTGTCCCAAATGATCCAGAGTGATCGCCAGATTATAAGTGTAGTCAGGGTTATTTGAGTCATAGTGATGAGCTTTTAAAAAAGCCTGCTGTGCTTCTGACCAACGTGACTCTGCCACATATTGAGCGCCTAAAGCAGCATGTAGATAAGCGGCATCTGGCTCCTCACTCAATAGTAATTTCAAGCGGCTTTCACTGGCTGACCGAACCAGGCCTTGTTGCATCGAAATCAAGCCACTCATTGCAATGCTGTTTTTGGGATTAAGGTTCAGTAGTTTCTGATAGTAAGTTTTTGCCTGCTGTTCATTATTTAAACTTTGAGAAATAACTGCCATCCCTAATAATGCATCCTGGTTATCTGGTTCGTATTGCAATGCTATTTGATACTGCTGTTCTGCATGAACCATATACCCTGTCTGGTACGCCTCATACGCTTGCTCTAATGCCTGCTGCAAATAATCAATTTTTGGCTCTTCTCGTTGAACATGGATAGTATCTTCTTTCCGGGAAGGTACAATTGAAGCCGAGATTTCTCCGGTTTTCAGTTTGGGTATTACCCTTTCAACAGTTTGTTGCTTTTTAACTGCTTGGTTATCGGACTTAATCTCTGCCACTAAATTTGTTTTAGGCTTTTCTAGTACCTCAACCACTCTCTCTTTAGTTAATTCCACCTCTTCAGCTTCATAATTTCGCTGACCTTGAAGTGAATTATGGTCAAATACGGTATTTCTTGTGATAGAGCTATTATTAGCTTCTGTACTTTTAAAATAGTAGACAACCGCTATTAAAGCGATCAATAAAACACCTCCTCCAATAATCCAATGGGTCAGATTTGATGCTTTTTTTGCAATACCTAATACGGGTATATCGTAATTTTTCTTGCTTTCAATTTTGGGTGCTGGTGGTTCAAAAACCACGGAAGGCTCTGGCGATAATTCGGGCTTCTGCTCAATCAGATCATTTAATGGAAGGTCTGTGGGTAACTCTGTAGCAAGCTTTAAAGCTGAACTCTCTGCATCAACCTCTATTTTCGTCTCTGAAGGCTCAGGTTCATCCTTTTTGCCATCACCGGATAGCGACAAAAAAGAGAGATCTAATGGTTTTTCATCAATTGGCTTTTTTTCTTCTACAGGCTGCCTGCTTTCAAAAAGCAGCTCATCCGGCTCGATAAGTATTTCATCTTCAGGCTTCTTATCAAGTCGATTTTCAACTTTATGGCGCTCCTTTTCCGCTTTGCTCAATGCATCCATTAACAAGCTCATGATTCACCTTTTTCATGATCAATCTCTTGCTTTTCCACAGAGTCTATATAGCTCTTGTAGGGTGAAATATCAAAACCGACTCCAGCCCCCTTTATAACTTTGGGCCTTAAAAAAATAACCAGCTCTGTTTTTATTAGCTCATCGTTTTTATAGTTAAAAACTGATCCGACCCAAGGGAGCCTGGAAAGTAATGGTACTCCTGTACTCTTTTTATTAATTTTATTCTGCATCAAGCCACCCATGACGACCATTTGTTCATTTGCAACTTGCAGTAATGTCTCCATTTCACGAACCTGAAGCTCTGGAATTAAATTATCAAACCCTGCATTTGCCAATTGAGGGGCAGGATCTACCGCAAAGCCGGTAATACGAGAGATTGTTGGACGAATATTGAGCATCACATTATCATCCACATTAATTTGTGGAGTCACACTCATCACCAAACCCACAGGTACGGTATGAATTTTACTGGTAAATGTCTCTATTCTGTTGCTGGCACCGCTGATTGCTTCTGTCACTTCACGCTCAACAGTGAAATATACTTTTTCATCAACAACCTTAAGTAAAGCCGTTTGATTATTAAGAGCCATAATTTTAGGGCTTGACAGGACTTTTACATTACCAAACTCCTCCAGCATCTTGATCGTCGCGGTAATACCACGACCTGAGGATGATGTTTTGTTATAGCTCATTGAGAACACAGGAGGTAATTTCAAATTAGAGCCTAACAAAGAGTTCAGAACGTTGATTCCTTCGCCGTTTGCAAGACTTTGCCAATCAACCCCTGCTTGATAGCGATCACTCAACTCTATTTCAACGATTGTCATCTCGATCAATACCTGGCGCAAAACATGAGCAATTGTTTGATCTAAAAAGTGTTGAATTTTATCATGTTGCTTCTGTGTTGCCTGCGCAGAAATCATTCCGGTCATAGGGTTAATCAATACATTAGCGACTGTTTGTCCACTATTATCTGGGCCACCTTCTTCAGTTTTACGCTCTCCTGTAAAAGCTTGAATATTGGCTTCAATAAGCCTCCAAAAATCATTATTGGATTTGTTTGTAACTTTGGTTATCGAAATATTACCAAACTGGGAAGAAGCTCCGGTTGCAACGCTTCCACCCGCCGTGGAAATTTGTGTGGCGACACCAATCTCACCCACACTTGAACGAGACATGTTCAGATAGTTCAGTGAATAAGTTTTCCAATAAGGTAGATCAGGGCCAATCACCAGGTTATTTCCATCAAGCCGATAACGTAATTCTGCCTGACGGCTGATACGGTCCAGTATTTGAGGTAATGTCTGATTAAATGCATTTAATGTAACAATGCCTTCAATACCGGGGTCAATATCTACATTAATTTTTGCATCTCGAGCCAATTGGAACAGTAACTCCTTTACAGAAACCTCGTTGACTACGACTGTGTAGGTTTCCAGGCGTGAAACAGGCTTGGGGGGCATTAATGCCGGTGGTCTGATCACAGGGTCAGGAATGCCGTGTACAATGGCTGGTGGCGCTTGTAAATGCCCTACCGAATTTGAAGGTGGTTTAGTTGCTGAGCAACTACCAATAGCAAGAGCAACTCCTAAAATCGTGAAAATTCTCATTTTTGTCTTGTTTCTATCAAGCACCTTGCACAGCACCCAGAACCTGACTGATATTACGCAGATAGGGTTTATTGCTTTGCAATTCATCGGGTAAATTATTCAGAGCTGCCCGTGCTTCACCCAAGCTTGAAAACTCTCCGTAAGCCACACTTAACATCATTTCACCTCCTATATTTTCCCGATAAAGGTATAATTGATCGGTTAATTTACCTGGAGGCTCCTGGTTAAGTTGATATTTAAAAAATTGTTCAACCCCCTTTTGATCATCACTTTTTGTGACTAATATCTGAATCGTAAAGTGATCGGGACTTGCTTGATCAAGCCAATGTTTTGTCATATTCAAGCGCTGTTGAAAATACCCCACTGTTTCCTGTTTTTTCTTTATTGCTCTGTTTTTTGCAACCTGTATAGACGAATCTTCCAGTTTAGAGTCATTTAGTGAAGCCACTTGAACTGCAATCTCACTCTTCGGTTTATCAACCCAGGCATTTGCAGCTGTCTGGCTCACACCAGATAACGCAAACCAGACAACCATCAATGCAATCGTGAGCACCGAAAATTCAGGACGCATAAAAAAGCGCTTTGGTTTAAATTCAACATCCGCTACTGCGGCTCGTACATGTGATTTATTAACTGTTTTGCTATGATCGGAGAAAGCCGCCAGCAACGTTTTGTCAGCAAGCACATTAATTCGTCGAAACAGACCCTTTGAAGCCCATGCCAATAAATTGATTGCACTACGACTGAAAGGATTGCATTCACAGTACCCCGCCCGATGCAATCTGAAAATTAAATAATCACAGATCTCATGGCGCTCCAGCGCTGGCAGGTAGAAACTATTTGAAATACGATCCTTTATTTGCCTTACATGAGGGAGATTCAGGCTTTTATCCAGCTCGGGTTGGCCAAACAGCACAATCTGTAACAGTTTATTGTGCTGTGTTTCCAGATTACTGAGCAAGCGTATCTCTTCCAGTGTCTCCAACGGCATTTGATGGGCTTCTTCAACCAGCACGACGACACGGCGCTTTTGTGCATGTTTCTCCAATAAAAATTCATGTAGATTTTTCATGACTTGCAGCCGATCCGCATCGGCTCCAATAAGCAACCCCAGTTCCATGGAAATTGCTTTCAATACATCATCGGGTTTTATATTAGGGTTCGCCAAATAAACAACATCAACCTCTTCCTGCAGCTGCGAGGCCAGCATACAACACAGCATGGTTTTTCCACTGCCGACTTCACCGACGACTTTTGTAATTGCCTCACCACTATTGATCGCATACAACAGTGCATCCAAAATCGCTCCACGCTGTCCGCCACGGTAAAACATACGGATATCAGGTGTTACTTTATAGGGCGCTTGTTCCAGACCAAAAAAGTTATAATACATGCCATTTTCCCTGTGCACGATTGCTTTAGATTATTTATAAATAACTTATTGATAGCTTTATCGTTTATATACGGCCAAGGCTTTAGCTGAAACAGGTTCAGCATATGCCTTAATATGCCGATTCTTGCCAGGGTGCGAACCAGTCGCTTTACTATATTGCACAACGCAGATAGGATTTCTCAGGATATTATGAATTTTAAAAATAGAAGCACTAATGAATAACTGCCCATAAATATGGATTTATCATCCCATTTAAAAACTATATTGCTGGTTATTTTGCTATTTTGGATAATCCCCGGCGCAGCGCCAACACAAGCCAGCACAGAAACTTATTCAAAGTGGATTGAGCAGATGAAAAACGCCCATAAAGGGCCTTTTTCACGAATTCGCTGGTTCTGTAAAGAGGGCCAGATATTGCCACCTGAACCTTTTGCCTGCAAAGAGTATGGTGGCGGTGTTCAACATGGGGAATGGAGTCAACGTACAAAAAAGCTCCGCCAATCGGGTTATATGATAGGAAATGTTCTGGCTTCAGCTGACATCGAAGCGCTTGTTTATAACGATGAAAGTCATGAAACACTCAAACATATATTGTTAGAGAAGTTTTTGATTGCTCATGACAATGGCTGGATCTTTCGTAAAGCTCAATTTTACAGGGGAGCTCTCCAGGTCGAAGATGAGGCTTGGCACTCCCGTGAACTATTACTCAAGCTTACTGACATCAGCCGTGGTAATGACCGTAATTTTCTACTACTGCGTGAAGCAGTCAGTCTGCTTGATCATGGAACGGGGTCGTCCGCCGTCACAGAAGTACGTGAACTCGCCAGTGCACTCGGTGAACTTGACCCTGCATTTGAATACTTGCGAAACAAGATTCACTCCTCTCCCGATGCTTTAGATGCAGAGCGTGTTCGAGAGTATGCTGAATCAAAAGGGCTTGATTCACTGAAGCTGGGCTTTGAACGTCTGGCACATACAATTGAACAGTTATATCAATCTGGCAACTTTGATGAAATATTAAAATCACTCATTAAGCAGCTACCACAAGGCCCACTGAAAACACTCTTTATAGAAGGTAATGAGCTGCTTTCAACTCATTTTGACCCGGAAACCAGACTCAGCACCACCGCCGATCTACTCATGGCCATTCGTCAAAATTTTTCAGCTTTTAAAAATAAAAGGCAAAAACTAGCCGCATTAGATGCTAGCTTGGTACTGGAGCAAGAAGCTTTTACTGCAGGTGCCCGTTTACGGGCACAGCTTCCATACAAAAGTCGTCGCGTCAAAATTCTATGGCTCAAGGAGGTCGGCAAAGCACTTTATGGCAGTGGTCCACTTTCGCTCAGACAATGGGCAGCAATTAAAAGCACAACAAACTGGCTGAACCGCAAAAAATTACCGCTCTCTAACTACAGGACAGAACTGCAATACCTTTCTCGTACACTCTCATGGACAGAGCGTTGGTATCAGTTTCACTTCTCTAAAGCGATTCAAAAACTAACAGAGATTGAACCCAAAACCCAGCACTTTATTCCGGAACAGCTGCGCTCAAGTTTGTTGCTCACCTATTCTGCTATTCTCGATACACTTTTGGTGGATGCTAACCAGCAAGCCTCAATCAGCCATAGTCTGTTTGGAGAGGAAAAAGGAGTCGGGCTGCGTATGCTAAATCCGGGGTTCACCAGGGGAGTATTACGCACCTCCAATTTCGCCGTAAAATCACTCACCCCTGATGGCATCTATGTGCTGCCGGAAACAACTGAAGAGTTACCACCTGTCGCTGGTATTTTAACATCAGGTGAAGGTAATACGCTTTCACATATACAAATTCTTGCACGTAACCTTGGTATCCCCAATATTGCAATCGATTCGCAAACTGCAAATCAGCTGCATGCATTTAACAATCAAGCGGCAGTGCTCGCTGTCAGCCCGGGTGGGCGTATCATGCTGGCTAAAGACGGGCCAGAGTGGGACAAAATATTTGGGGAGGAAAACAGTCAAAAAACAACCCCGATTTATCCTGATCTGGATAAACTGAACCTCGCCACACTAAATTTTTTTACCCTTGACCAGTTACGTGCGAGTGATTCTGGACGCATCGTGGGGCCTAAAGCAGCCAACCTTGCTGAATTACGCCACCACTTTCCTGACAATACACCGAACGGTTTAGTCATTCCATTTGGTGCTTTTCGTGCACAACTCAATCAAGTCATGGAGTCTGAAGGGAAAACTGTATTTAGATGGATGACAGAGCAGTACCATCTGATTGATACGTTACGGGATGATCCGCACTCACAGCAAATTGTCCGAGATAATTTTTTAAGGAAGTTACGTCAGTGGATTCATCAATCCAATCCTGGTGAAAAATTTAAAACACGATTAAGAGCCGCTCTTGATAAAACTTTTGGCAAAGAGGGCAGTTACTCTCTTTTTGTGCGAAGCGATACAAACGTAGAAGATTTACCCGGGTTTAGCGGTGCGGGTCTTAACTTGACTGTACCTGGTGTTGTTGGCTTTGATGACTTAATTGATGCAATCACCCGTGTCTGGGCATCACCCTTTTCTGATCGGGCATTCGCCTGGCGTCAACAACGCATGGCTCAGCCCGAACATGTTTATGTATCGTTACTGCTTATGAAAAGTATCCCGGTTGAAAAATCAGGTGTCATGGTCACCAGCGATGTTGAAACCAATCAACCTGACTGGATCACTATTGTAAGTAATGAAGGTATTGGCGGAGCTGTCGCAGGGCAAGCTGCGGAAGAGATTAAATATAATATACGCAATGGTGAATTCTGGTTGCTGGCGGAAGCCACCTCACCCACTCGCCGTGTATTAGCCGGTAAAAGCGGCTTAAAAAAAGTGCCTGTTTCAAGTAACGCACAAATATTGAATAATAATGATATTTTTCAGCTCATGAATATCGCCCTTAAATTACCCAACCACTTTCCTATGAAAAATGAAGCTGGACACTCAACGCCAGCAGATGTTGAGTTTGGTTTTCAAAAAGGTAAGCTGGTGCTATTTCAAATAAGGCCTTATTTACAAAGCAAAAAAGCTCAGCAAAGCCAATTTTTAGCACAAATGGATCGAGGTCTAAAAGAGCATGAGAACAGGATGATTTTTCTTGATGACATTGCAAAAGAGTAAATATGAATAAATTATATACACTCCATGCCATACTATTATCGACTGTGATATTTCAAGGCAGCGCTCAAGCTTATCCGATTGATGATGCTGGCCGCACAGGTATTGAGCGGCTCGAAGCAGCCTGGCAAATTCAAAATGGCTTTGCTCACGGTACAAAGCTCCCTCAGGGGGCACTCTTGAAATCCAAAGAAGTCCAATTAAATTTATTAACTGATACAGAGATAGAGCTTCCCGGGATCGATAATGAACTATCCCTGGCACTTTTAAAACTTATGGGAAAAGATGCCAAATATTACTCTGTATCTGTATTGGATTTATCAGATAGCGAACGCCCTATTTATGCAGCGCACCAGGCAGAAAAAAACTTTAACCCCGCCAGTTTAGGGAAAATATTTGTTGCAATTGCACTATTTCAGAAACTTAGCGATATCTACCCTGATGACATTCAGGCAAGAGAACAGATTTTACGTAACTCCATAATTACTGCCGATCAATTTATTAAAACGGATCATCACAAAGTACCTTTTTGGAATGCATCCAGGAAGAAGCGTTCATACCGTCCAATAAAACAGGGTGATCAGGCAAATCTGTGGAGCTATCTGGACTGGATGTTGTCGGCCAGTTCAAACGCTGCGGCATCCATGGTGATGAAACAACTTATTTTATTGAACCATTTTGGAAAAAAATACCCTGTTTCCAGTGAGCAGGAAAAGCTGTTTTTTAAAACAACTTCCAGAAAGAAACTTGGGGTTTTATTAGATTCAGCACTATCAAATGGTATTAGTGCCAATGCACTGGATCCAAACAAACTGAAACAGGGAAAGTTTTTTACCCGGGAAGGAAAACGGCGTGTAGCATCTACTGGAGGCAGCCGAATGACTGCGCGTGAAATGATGAAACTCTTGTTATACCTTGAGCAAGGTAAAGTAGTTGACTCCTTCTCAAGCCTCGAACTCAAAAAATTACTTTATCTCACACGCAAACGGGTTCGTTATGCCTCAGCTCCTATCCTGAAAAATAGTGCTTTATACTTTAAATCAGGCTCACTTTATAGCTGTAAGCCTGAGCCTGGCTTTATATGTGGAAAATATCAGGGGAACAAGATCAACCAATTGAACTCAATAGCGATTATCGAATCAACGTCAGACTCTAAAAGTGATGATCTTTTTTATATGGTCGTTCTTAGCACAAACCTCCTAAAAGAAAATGCCGCCTGGAAACATCGAGTGCTTGCCGGCAAATTACACACGTTAATCAAGCAACGCCACCTGAACCGGAGCCGTTTGAAAAACAAGGTCATCCATAGTAACGATGATTTTCTGCAACCAGGCACCACCTCTGGCACTGTGCGCTAATGCAACTGCGATATAGCGGCGTCCGTCGCGTTCAATAATTGCACTATCCGCATGCCATGAGCGCCAGCTTCCTGACTTACGATAAATATCTGAACCCGGACGGCTCTGATTCAAACCCTTTACAAATTTATGATTAATACCGGGTTTGCTTAAAATAGTTTTCATTTCCTGACTCAGTTCAGGAGAAAACAGTTGCCCTGTTTCCAGCAAATAATATAAACGTGCCACCTGAAGCGTATTCGCACCATGAGATAGATTGTGCAGTGGATCACGCTTCCAGGCTGCTGCTTTACCATAGTCTTTACCGACCCACAAACCACCTCCAAGCTTAGCATCATATAGAGCAAAACGGGGCGACTGTAGAATGCCAGCCAAGTTTTCTTTACCAACGCGATTTAACATCTCAGTCGCAGCACTGTTAGAAGAAAAACGAATCATGTTCACTAATTTTTCACGAACTTCGTCATTCAACTCCATCTCACCACGTTCAATGGAAGAGAATACACCTAGAAGAATCGCTATTTTTGGCAGGCTGGCCGCATACATCATGCTTTCACCATTGATGGCTGCCATTCTGGGGTGAGATAGGTCAGTAATATCAACCAATGTTAAAGAGAGCTCGCCCCGTGCTGCGGCACCACTTAAACCGAGTTGTTGCAACTCGCTTTCTAACTGGGATTGAAGAAAGCTGTCACTGCTATCGATAAGGTGTGGATAACTCTCTTCAGCGGTGGCTGGTTGAACCAGAAAAAATAAAAGAGAGACAATCAGTGTAAAATATCTAAACATATTCACTACCCACCTATAAAAAACTGCAAACAGGAAAGAACATAGCAAAAGGAAAATGCCAACCATGCTGGAACCAAATTCACAAATAGAAAAACCGTTTGCAAATCTGTTTGTTCGAAGCACTGTGTTGTTCACTAATTTTTTCCTTATCATTATGGCTCTCTACCAACTAAAACCTGCGAGCCGTTCTCTATTGCTGGAGTCTCATGGCTCCAGCAGTTTGCCTTATGTATGGATTGGCTCAGCTCTCGTATTATTGGTGACTATCGGTGTATACCATCATATTTTGAACCGTTACAGCCGCCTTAATGTTGTTCTTGGGAGCTGTTTAACATTTTTACTGCTTTTATTATCAGGTCGAGTACTTGTTGACCACTACTCTCAAATCACAACCATCGGTCTTTATATTTTTGTCGATATTTTCGGTGTAATCCTGGTTGAACAGTTCTGGAGCCTTGCCAACAGCATCTACAGCACTCGCGAAGGAAAGCGCTGGTATGGTTGGGTCGGTACTGGCGGACTGATCGGTGGAGTGGTTGGCGGTGGTAGTGCTGCATTTATTATTAGTTACACCCCTCTAGAAACAGCCGACCTTTTGCTCGTTGCTGCCGCTATTGTTGCTCTGATCTATGGTTTAACCCTGTTGATGAGTCACCTCAAAATCTATAGTGAAAAAACACCCTTACCTAATAATGAAAAGCCAGATCATAACAGCTGGCGTTTATTGATACATAATCGCTATCTTATGCTTATTGCGTCTGCTCTGCTACTCGCTCAGTTAGTATCCCCAATTGTTGAGTATCAATTCCTCTCCATCATCGAAAAAACTTTTGATGACATGGAGAAGCGCACTGCAGTATTATCATTATTTTTCAGTGTATTAAGTGCTATTTCAATTTTTATCAATCTGCTTATCACACCCTGGATCTTGAGATCTTTTGGTGTGCTTTCTGGTCTGCTCGTCCAGCCGATTGTATTGGCTACATCTGCTTTTGGCTTTATGTCACATCCAACGCTCTATCCCGCAGCCACAATGAAAATTAGCGATCGCGGTCTATCCTACTCAATCAATAGAGCTTCTAAAGAGCTGCTCTATATCCCTGTTGATCCTGATACTATGTACCGAGCTAAAGCGTGGATTGATATGTTTGGCTACCGAATATTTAAAGTTTTTGGCTCATTTACCATTCTGGCACTTACTCAATGGACCAGTTTCTTATCAACACACAATTTAGGCTGGGCCATTATAGGTGGTTGCCTTTTATGGGTTGT
>WFXF01000031.1 GCA_015490755.1 Gammaproteobacteria bacterium | reverse complement strand
GGTGACTGGTGCATATTAGTTGACACTACACCATGAGATTTTTAGGTTCATGCCAGTTTATAAACGGATGATGCTTAACAACAATTATACTTGGTGAAAAATAGCCAAGGGAATTTGCTTTGCCTGCTTGACAGGAACTTTCTAATGGGTGACCACTACAAACAAACATTACCTGAAAGACGGTATGACCATTGAACAGATGGATAAAGAGGCCTGTAAAATATCTGACAATCAATCCGCTGACCAGCTAAAAAAGGCTCGGTTAGAACTATTTAAAACCATAGATGAACCACTATTTAATCAAATGTGATTTACTCGATGTTTAGACTCATTTCATTATTGGAAAATACTGCCTTTTAGATGTAGGTATTGAGTTGAGGTGTTCTGTTTAATTTGATTTTTTTAATTGGTCTTGTTTAGAATGGATCGGTTTAGTTCATTATTTTTCAAACAGGACTTTGTCACTTCGGTGCTTATTGTAAATTAGGAGAAAGTGGTATGGAAAGTATTAAGAAAATAATAGAGCGGAAACTTTGCCGACAAGTGCTGAAGCTTTTATCGGTACCCCAGATAAGAAAAAAAATATATGAAGTCACTGACCGCTCCTATGAGGAGCGAGAGGCAATGAATATTCGTTTTGAATTAAGCAAAATCGCCTGCAAGGAGAGTGCCGAATATGTGAACTGTCATATGCTGGAAGTATCCAGTGTAGATTCTCGTAATGCTCTGTTATCTATATCTTTATCTCATGTCGAAGTTGTGGATGGGTTGTACTTGGAGTTTGGTGTTGCTGCGGGAGATTCTATTAATTTTATTGCAAATAAAATAAAAAATAAAATTCACGGATTTGATTCTTTCCAAGGTCTACCTGAAGGCTGGATTGATGGGTTGGAGCAAGGAACATTTTCCAGTAATGGTGTTGCCCCGGTTGTACAAGATAATGTGGAATTACATATCGGCTGGTTTGAAGAGTCGCTGCCGAAATTTGTTGATAAGCATGATGGTGCAATCTCATTTTTACATATTGACTCTGATCTTTACTCTTCTGGAAAAACAATTTTTGATACTTTAGGGAACCAAATTGTTGTTGGTACAGTTATCCAGTTTGATGAATATTTCAATTATCCAGGATGGAAGCTTCACGAATACAAAGCTTTTCAGGAATTTGTAACAGCCCGAGGTATTCAGTACGAATATATAGGTTATAACCGTTTGGGGTATTCCGTTGCGGTTAAGATTACGGGGCTGTAGTATAACGTTATCTTGTGAACCACTACGCACTCTCTGCGGAAATAGTTTTAAAGAATCAATTTTACTTCTGATTGATTTTATCTGTTTGAGGGGGAAGGGGGAGTTGAGGGGCTCCTCCTCTATTTTTTCGCCATAGTCCGCAATACCACTTCTTCATCCAGAAGCCGATGCGCTTTATTCATTAAGTTTCACTTGTACTGAGCAGATAACAAGTACATGGGCAGCTGAACATGGAGCGTTGTTGTGGCTTTAATTATTTTAAATGATATTACGCCAGGTATGATTCTGGCTCAAGATGTAGAGGATTCGCAAGGGCGAGTTTTACTTCGTGGCGGAATGGAGTTGACGGAGCGTCATATTCGCATCATGAAAACATGGGGCGTTGTTGATGCTGATATCAAAGATCTCTCTTCACAGGAAGCTGAAGATCAGAGTATGGCACAGCTTGACCCGGTGCTACTTAAAAAAGCTGAACTCAAGGCTGATCAATTATTTAAGCAATCAAACTTGAGTCATCCGGTTGTGCATGAACTCTATCGTCAATGGGTGCTTCGTCATATACAAGGAAAGGTAGCAGCTAATGGACTATGATGCTAACTCTCTGGTTGAAAGCGCCACTGAATTTGCTATATTGCCGACTGTTTATTTTAAAGTTGATGATGCAATTAATGATCCGTGCAAATCCAATCATCACTTATCGCAAATCATTAATGAAGATGCTGTGCTGGCTGCAAAGTTGCTGCGCATTGCTAATAGTGCTTTGTTTAACTTTCCATCAAAAATAGATACGATCTCAAGAGCTATTACGGTGATCGGTACGCAGCAATTGAAGGATATGGTGCTCTCTTGCTCGGTAATAAAAACATTTAATCACCTTCCCGCTGATCTGGTTAATATGGATTCATTCTGGCGTCACAGTATGGCAACTGCCGTGGCTGCACGCTTGTTGGCAACGTACTGTAAAGAGTCCAATGTCGAACGGTATTTTGTTGCAGGTTTGCTGCATGATATTGGTCAGCTGGTACTGTTTAGTGAGATTCCGTGCGTCATTTGTGAGGTGATTCAAAAAGCGCTTTCAATGCAATTTTTGTTGCAAGATGTAGAGCAGGAAATCGTGGGTTTCACTCATGCTGAAGTAGGTGCTTTATTGATGAATGCATGGAAGTTACCCGAATGTCATGAGAAAGCTGTGGGGTATCATCACTCTCCTGAGCTTGCCGAAAATTCACAGAAAGAAGTGGCTATTGTGCATGTGGCTGATCTAATGACGACCGCATTGCAATTTGGACGTAGTGGTGAATTTTATGCACCCAAGTTGAATAATGAAGCCTGGAAAAACCTTGGTTTGTCATCCAATGTGATCCCTTTGATTATTCAGCAGCTAGAGCGGCAGTATCAGGATGCTGTCTGTTATATTTTGAGTGATTGAATGTATGTTTGATGACTCACTTACAAAAGAGAGAAATTTTTCAACTCTTGAAAAAACACATCGCCGCTTACTTGATTCTCTAGACCTGATTGTCGCGGTGCAATCTCCTGCTTTAGGTGTGAACGAGATTCCAACACCAGAAGTGATCACGCTTGATGCAATGACACGTTTAAAGGAGGTTGTTCCTTTAGATGCTCTGGGTTTATTGATGGTGGATAAATTGGGCTTGGAGTTTGATTTGCAGGTTTGTGAGCCGAAAGGTTCCAGGCAGACTTTGGAGCGTATTGTTGATGCTTTTATTGATGATGGAACGTTTGCATGGGCAATTAGCCAAAAGCGCACGATCGTTGTTCCCAGTGGCGGTAATTGCCAAACAAAAATATTGCATGTCATTGCAACGGAAGGTGTTGTTCTGGGGATGTTTGTTGGATTAACACACCTGCCAGCGATTGAAGTGGATGATGTTTTTTTAAGTCTGTTATCAGTTATTTTTATGCGTTGCGCTTATGGCCTTGAGAGTTACGCACTGCACAAGAAAATTAAAGAGCATAATCAGCATCTTGAAAAAGAAGTTGCGATCCGTACTGAACAATTAGTGATTGAGAAAGAGCGTGCTGAGGCAGCAAACAGGGCAAAATCAAGCTTTCTTTCAACGGTTAGCCATGAAGTTCGTACGCCGCTAAATGGTGTGATCGGTATGCTTGGTCTGCTTGAAGATGAGTTACTCAATACCGAGCAGCAGGAATATTTAACATTGGCACGTCACTCTTGCGACTCATTGCTTATATTGATTAATGACCTTCTTGATTTTTCTAAAATAGAAGCCGGCCATTTAGTGATGGAGTGTATTGAATTTGACCCGGTTAATGTTGTTGACGAAAGTGTACGTTTGTTAACAGGAAATGCTCTTAATAAAGGTCTGGAGCTGGTTTTCACTCAAGCGCACGGTATACCTGATCGAGTACGGGGTGATCCCACACGTCTGCGCCAGATCATGACAAATTTATTAAGTAACGCCATTAAATTTACTGAGCATGGAAAAATTACTGTAACAGTGGAGTGTATTTCGCAGAATCAAGATGGTTTTAATCTTCGTTTTGAAGTGATTGACGAGGGTATTGGAATTTCACAACTGAACCAGACTAGAATTTTTGAATCTTTTTCTCAAGCAGACAACTCAACAACACGCAAATATGGCGGAACGGGCTTGGGTTTAGCGATTTGTAAGCGTTTAGTAAAAGCTATGGGTGGGGAAATTGGTGTTAAAAGTAGGGAAGGTCAGGGTAGCACTTTCTATTTTGATGTGAATTTTTTTCCAATATTGAATGCCGAGCCCAAGATTGGATTAAGTCGGTTATTACCAAGGCTAAATAAAATAAAACCAGGTGCTCGTATTTTGGTGGCTGAAGATAATCGTATCAATCAAACAATTGCAAAAAAAACCCTGGGAAAGTTAGGATGTATAGTCGATGTTGCAGATAATGGAGAAGTAGCTATTGGGCTTTTATCACAAAATTTTTATGATCTTGTTTTCATGGATTGCCATATGCCAGTCATGGACGGTTATGAAGCAACGAGGCAAATCAGAAGTAATGAAAAAGAAGGCTCCCACACGCCTATTATTGCATTAACAGCAAGCTCACTTGAAGAGGGAAGCGAAAAATGTCAGGAGTATGGTATGGATGATTATCTGACCAAACCTTATAAAATAGAAAAGCTTGAGGCAATGTTGGCAAAGTGGTTGCCTGATGAATAAGTGGATTCATAAAAAAGCCCGCATATGGCGGGCTTCAATGAATTTTAGTATAAACGAACGGCTATAGTGTTTGACGAAGCACGTAAGGCAGGATTCCTCCGTGATAGAAATACTCCAGTTCGTTGGCGGTATCAATACGTGCAATCACTGAAAAGGTTTTGATTTCGCCATTTTTTGATATTGCTGTCACTGTGATCGTTTTTCCTGGCGTTAAACTTTTCAAACCACCAATATCAAAAGCTTCAGTACCGCTTAGTTCAAGTGACTTCGCACTTTCTCCTTCTAAAAACTGTAATGGCAAAATACCCATTCCAATGAGGTTGGAACGATGAATGCGCTCATAGCTCTCCGCAATAACAGCGTTGATTCCCAGTAACTTTGGTCCTTTAGCAGCCCAGTCACGCGATGAGCCTGTACCATACTCTTTGCCAGCAATGATGATCAAAGGAATATTATCTGCCTGATATTTCATTGATGCTTCATAGATGGTCATACCTTCACCTTCGGGTTGATGCCGAGTGAAGCCACCTTCTGTACCGGGTGCAAGTAAATTGCGCAGGCGGATGTTGGCAAATGTACCGCGCATCATGACTTCATGATTGCCGCGTCTGGCACCATATGAGTTGAAGTCAGCAGGTGCAACACCGTTTTCAATCAAATATTTTCCGGCAGGTGTTTCAGGTGTGAAAGATCCCGCTGGAGAGATATGGTCAGTCGTGACTGAATCACCTAAAAGTGCAAGTACGCGTGCTTGTTTGATATCTTGTATGGGAGCGGGTTCTTTTTCCATCGTTGCAAAAAATGGCGGTTCTTTAATATAGGTAGAATCCTCTTTCCAGCTATAGAGTTCACCCGTAGGTACATCAAGTTCATTCCATTCAGGTTCACCTTTAAATACATCGTGATAAGCATTTTCAAATTGAGCAAGACCGACATGTTTTTCAACAAACTGTGCAACTTCCTCAGGAGAAGGCCAGATATCATTGAGATAAACGGGTTGGTTATTTGAGTCAATACCAACGGGAGCCGAACTTAGATCCACATTAAGGTTGCCAGCCAAAGCGAAAGCAATCACCAATGCAGGGGATGCCAGATAGTTAGCACGCACTAATGGATTAACACGCCCTTCAAAGTTACGGTTGCCTGATAGCACAGCAGCAACGGATAAATTACCTTCAGTGATCGCATCGCTGATATGTTTGTGAAGTGGGCCACTGTTACCAATGCAGGTGGTGCAGCCATAACCGACCACATGAAATCCAAGTGCTTCCATGTAAGGCAATAAGCCAGCATCATCCAAATAGTCAGTGACCACTCTAGAGCCTGGTGCCAGGCTTGTTTTTACCCAGGGTTGTGACTTTAGGCCACGATGGACAGCGTTACGTGCTAACAGCGCAGCGGTGATTAAACCGGTTGGGTTCGATGTGTTTGTACAGCTGGTGATTGCTGCGATCACAACAGAGCCATGACATAAATTATAAGCAACGCCATCAGGCTGGCGGGTTGGGATATTTCTGCCTAACAACTTATCCAGTTCAGCATCCGGGTGCTCTTCATGCAGTTCGGGGGGGATTTGCATTGGGCTGCCACCTTCACCTAGCCAGCAGACCATAGAGTCATCATCAATTCCATCCAGCTCATCCTCAAGGTGTTCACTGAGAGCCTCACGAAATGAGCTGCGAACTTTAGAGAGTGCAACACGGTCTTGAGGGCGACTTGGTCCAGATAGTGACGGCTCAACATTGCTTAAATCAATTTCTACAACATCGGTGTATTCAGGGACATTTTTATCGGTATCATGCCAAAGCTCCTGCGCTCTATAATAAGCTTCAACTAATGGGGCCATATCACCACGCCCCGTTAATTTCAGAAAGTCAGTTGTCTTTTCATCAACAGGAAAAAGCCCGATTGTAGCGCCGTATTCGGGAGCCATGTTCGCGATAGTAGCCCGGTCTGCCAGGGTGAGATTGGCCAGACCTGGACCAAAGAATTCAACAAACTTACCGACAACTCCTTCTTTGCGTAATATTTCGGTAATTGTTAAAACCAGATCTGTAGCGGTGGTGTTGTTTGAAAGTCGACCTTCCAGTTTTACGCCGATGACTTGCGGAATCAGTAAGGAAGAGGGTTGTCCCAGCAAGGCAGCTTCGGCTTCAATGCCGCCTACACCCCAGCCAACAATCCCTAGACCATTGATCATGGTTGTGTGCGAATCTGTACCAATAAGCGTGTCTGGATAAACCCAAATTTCACCATCAACGTCAGATGTCATGGCCACCCTGGCCAGATACTCAAGATTTACCTGATGGACAATGCCTGTATCAGGCGGAACAACACGGAAATTATCAAAAGCATTTTGTCCCCAGCGTAAAAATTGATACCTCTCTCTGTTACGAGAGTATTCAAGTTCAGCATTCGCTTTTACAGCGGTTATAGAAGCGTATTGATCGACTTGTACTGAGTGATCAATAACCAGATCAGCCAGAGTGAAAGGGTTTATTTTAGCAGGGTCGCCTCCAAGTCGTTTTAATGCAGAACGCATTGCAGCAAGATCTGCAACAGCAGGTACGCCAGTGAAATCTTGAAGGAGAACACGAGCCGGCATGAAAAGGATCTCTTTATCTGGAGTGGCTGTCGAATCCCATTTAAATACGGCTTCGACATCGGCTTTTTTGACCTCAATTCCATCTTCTCGTCTGAGCAAATTTTCTAACAGGATTTTAAGTGAAAAAGGAAGCTTGCTTAGGTCAATGCCACCTGCTTTAGCGACTGCCGGAAGTGAAAAATAGTGGTATGTTTTATTCGCAACAGTCAGAGTTGACTTGACACTAAAACTATCGAGTATGTTTTTGCTCATTTATGAAATTCCATTCAGATTTCTTTAAAAAATAGTGTGATTCTAGCAATATCTTGCAATGCTGGGAAATTTCAGTGGTAATTGATCACAAAAAATTAAAAGAGTGTTGTATTGGATGTGGAAACTCTGTATTAAAATTGCGCGACTCTTTAACTGGCTGTTTATGTTTATTGGATTTAGAGTTGTTTTTGTGTTTATGAGTCATTTTAAAAAGTAAAAGGATTATCTATATAATGAAAATTTTAAGTACATTACCTGTTTGTTGTTTGTCGATTGCGTTGGTTGGGTGTTCAAATTCTGACCAAAATGAAAAAAAAGATCATGCTGATGACAATGCTCATCATGAAGTACATTGGGCCTATGAAGGTGCAGGTGCTGCTAACCATTGGGGTGATTTAAAAGAAGAGTTTGCACTTTGCAAAACAGGTAAGGCACAATCTCCAATTGATATTAAAACAGCCTCTCTGACAGATGAAGAATTACCTGCAATAAATGTGAGCTATTCAGCAACACCACTAACTGTGATTAATAGTGGCTATGGAGTTAAAGTGAATTATGCAGCAGGTAGTTCGATTACTGTGGGTGGTAAAAGTTATGATTTGTTACAATTTCATTTCCATACTCCAAGTGAGCACACTATTGACGGTAAAGCGTTCGAAATGGTGGCACATTTAGTCCATAAAGCGGCAGATGGTCAATTGGGTGTCATTGGTGTGTTGTTTGAAGCCGGTGCTGAAAATGCAGTGATTGGCAAGGTTTTTGACAACTTGCCTGCAAAGGGTGAAGAGAAGGCGGTTGCAGGTGAAAGCATTAACGTTGCCGATATTTTGCCATCTGACCTGGCTTACTATAACTATTCAGGCTCTTTAACAACACCTCCTTGTAGTGAAGGGGTTCACTGGATGGTATTAACAACACCTGTTCAAGCATCGGCAGATCAAATAGCTAAATTGGCTGGGGTGATTAAGGGTAATGCCAGACCAGTTCAAGCTGACAATGGGCGTGTGATTAAAAAATAAAGCTGGGTGGCAGTTTGAACGGTTAGTTTTTTATTATTTAAGTAAAATCTCTCTATTTCTTAATCGGGTTGGGAGATTTTTTGTTTATAATACTGAAAGTTAGGTATGATAATCTTATGAGTAATATTTAAAGGTGTGTTGCAAGTGATTAAACGTGTACTGATTTCGGCATTTATACTAACAAACCTGGTAATTATTTTTGGTGTGGGAAGTACGCTTGCTGCCGAGCCCAAGCTGGAAAAAGATGGTTTGCGCATAGAGCAGGACATGACTAAAAAGCGTTACCGTGAAGATTATGAAAGAGGCAGAGCCTTTAATGCAAAATGCATTGGGGTTAGTAGTCCGACTGTGATTGCCAGTATGTCGCGCTCATGGGGGAACTTATATCCGGGTTCTAGTCTTGCCTGTGTGAATGGAAAAGTGAGTGGGCTGTTTTTTCACCCTAATGGTATTGAGTGTAATTTTCGTGAAGGGGATGTGTTTAAGTGTAGTTATCAGCATGGTAATGGTCTGTTTTATGAAACTTATTACAAAATGCCCGTGGTACGGCATATTGTCTCTTTCGGTAAAAACTATGTGACTTATTTTGTTGATATATCAAAAGAGGGGGAGCTTGCTTTTGATATTGTTGATGTTAATGTTGCCGGGTTACCTTCAACAATAGAGATGGCCGAAAAATTAAGGCGTTACTATCTGGATACTCAGCGCGACAAAGGAGTTTCAATAGTTGGCATTATTAATACATTAATGTTGAAGCGATCTTTTCGCAAAAAAGTGCTGGCTTATCCATTAAATGACTAAGGAGCATGGGCTTCGAATTTTAATACCAACAAATCAAAACAGCTATTAAAAAAGCTCGATATTACCTTCCTGCATTTTCTGTTGATGGTGGTTAAGCTCAAATTGTCGAGATCCTGTTTTCGCTTGGGCTAATTGACTTTTTAACTCCGTCAGTGATGCTTTGTCATTGCTATTTAAATAGAGTGGTTTAGTATAGTCAGCAAGTTGTTTCAGTGTTTTAAGACGGGTTGTAACATGCTCTATCGATTGAACAGTTAAATCTTCAAACTGTAAAGATAGAATACTGGAGCTGACGTGCTGCTGGATTCGGTGTGCGATATCATTAATGAGCTGCGACTGTTCTGACGTTTTTTCAGTCAATTTACCAACCTCATCCCACATTTTGTGTACTTGATCCTGAGACTCTAGCTGTGTTTCCATATTGATCGATTTTACTGAGTCAACCGAACCGTTTGCAGCGCTGATGCTGTTTTTAATATTTTCCATCTGCAGGCGTATTTCATCACTGAATTGGTTGGTTCTGAGTGAAAGACTTCTTACCTCATCAGCGACTACAGCAAAGCCCCTTCCGGCTTCACCAGCACGTGCGGCTTCAATGGCTGCATTTAATGCGAGCAGGTTTGTTTGAGAGTTAATATTAATAATGTCACCAATCAGATTATCTACTGATTCTACGTGGGTATGTATATCTTCAAATTGCTGGGTAATGTTACTGGTTGCGGTAATAACACTTTGAATGGAATTGACCATATTGCTGACAACATTTTCACAATCATCAGCACTCTTTTCTATATTTTGTTGTTGCTCCTTTTGAATGGAGCTTTCTGTTGCTTTGAGTAGTTCACTAATCAGCTCCTTAAGTAGCTCAATCTGGTTTTCAGAAGCACTTTCAAGGCCGGATAAATTGCTCCCCAACTGATTGCTTGCTGAAGTGACAACCGAGCGCATATTTTCCAGCTCCTGTTCAGCAGTGTTGAATTCAGCCAGGCTGTAGTCTACAAACTCACATAATGTTTGGCTGGTTTCAGTATTAACATCGATGTGACTTTTACCTTCCAGGTTATTTTTGTCCGTCTTTTCTTGACTTTCACTATTGATGCTTTGGTATATCAGTATTCCTTGAAACAAAGCTGCAAGCCCGAGCAGGCTAAAAATAAATAAACTACCCCAGCTAAAGCTGACTGCAATTACTGTAACCAATAAACAAAGTAAAGTAATAAATGCTGTAATGACCATCGAAATGAGCCCTTTTATAACTAAAATAAATTACAACTTAAATCGATCTACAACCTGGTTGAGATCTGTTGATACACTATCTAACGAATGAGCCAATTTTATATAGAGCATCTGTATGTTGGCTGGCATCGTTAAAAACAGTCAGCAATGAATTGGCTGTCGCAGTTATTGTTTCGACCGCACTGACTTGTGACTGTAATAATTTTACAGCCTGATCCATGGGTTTACCCATCTCATTGGCATATCTATTGCTGGTCGTAACATCATTGGCGACTGATTTAAAGAGCTCAATATTTGTTTTTGTATCAGCGACACTCTGTTCTGAAGAATTGACAGTTGAGCCAATACTGTTTGGAATACTTTACTATTAACGGTGTAATTTCAATGGTTGCATGGCTGGATTTTTCAGCAAGGTGGTCAGCAATTACCCATTCTGGCTGCACTAAAGCTTATCTAACCTTTTCCTGCAACTTAAACGCTTTAAAAGTGGTAGCGTACCCATTGAAATAATAAGGCGGTGGTGGGTACGTTACTTTGCTGCCTCTAAACAGACGGGTATAACGATGGCTGCGACTGTTTGCTGTGTTTCATTGAGTACTGCTGCATTAATATTTTGAACATAAGACGTGAATAACGTACTAAACAGTAGAAATCGCCCTGTTTTTTTAAGAAAAAAGCAGTTGTTAGGAACGTGCACGGAATAATTTCTACGCCATAGTTGCAGAAGTTATTTCGTGAACGTTCCTAAGTTGAAGCATAGCGACCCCCGGAACTATTATCTTGTGAAATTAGTAGGGATACTACACGTTAAGTATCTTAACGTCGAGCAACTGCAACAGCAGAGCTATAAATTTGTCAAGGAGCTAAAATTATAGACTTTTAGTTAATAAAGTATAAAGTACTTGTTTTCATGTAACCTAACGGATTGCAAGGATAATACTATGGTTTTTAATGTAGCTAAAACTTGTTTTTTTTCTTTGTTTGCTCTTGTGTTATTGGTATCGTGTAAACATACAACAGATACGGACATTATCAGGTCGGGTGGTAATGGGAATTCTACAGAAAGTGAAAACCAACCGGATACACACGATAATGCATCTGAAGTAGATGAAGTAGATGAAGTAGATGAAGTAGATGAAGTAGATGAAGTAGATGAAGTAGATGAAGTAGATGAAGTAGATGAAGTAGATGAAGTAGATGAAGCGCAAGAAGATAAACTTTCTTTGAGGCCTATTAACGGCACCATCTCCTTCCCTCAAATTAAAAGTGGCGCTGATTCAGTGTATTACTCTGTATGGGCAGAGTCCAAATCAGACAGTCCCATGTATATCTGGGCTAATCGTTTTGTTGGCTCTGCCTGGGAATCTGCAAAAGTTATCGGAGTGAGTGAACAGGCGATTTCTACAGAGCCTCAAATTGCTGTGGATAATGCCGGCAATGCTTTTGCAGTATGGATTCAAGAGAGAAAGGAGTCCCCTGAAGCAAGTGAAGTCTGGGGAGCCTACTATAATGTGAACTCTGGTTGGGGTTCTGCTGAATATATAGGTGGCCAACAAAAAAATAGACAGAGTGCCGCCAAAATACCGAGAGTCGTTATGAATGGTGTTGGCAATGCTGTTGTGGTTTGGCAGCAACATGAAGTTGTTGATAATGAGCCTTCTTATAGAGCGCGTACCGATTTATGGGCCAGATCATACTCGGTTGATGGGGGTGGTTGGGGTAGTGCAGAGCTTATTGAGACGGATGATAGCGGCAGTGCCCGTAATGCACAGTTAGCTATTTTTAGTGATGGCAGTGTTATTGCGGCGTGGCAGCAACATGATGGTATCCGAGATAATATCTGGGCCAATCATTATGTGCCTAACGAAGGTTGGGGCAGTGCCGAATTGATTGAAAATAGTAGTAGTGGCTCTACACACAGTGTGCAGATAACGTCGGATCATTTGGGGAATGCAATTGCCGTATGGGTACAAGAAAGTGCCACCAAAGCTGTCTGGAGTAATCGCTATACTTCTGATGCTGGTTGGGGTATTGCCGAGCCTATAGAGTCATCCAGTAGTGATTATCTGGGAAGCGTGAGAGTTGCATCTGAAGGTGTTGATGGTACTGCTGTTGCCGTATGGTTTGGTTCCGATGGTGAGAGTTCTGATATCTTAACCAGCCGCTATACTATTGATGAGGGCTGGAGTGCAATTGAAGCGATTAATGCCATGAGTGGTGAACTCAAAATTTCACCACGTATTACATCAAATAAAGTAGGTTATAGTACCGTTTTATGGTCACAGCTAAAAAGTGGCAGCCGCTCTCTCTGGAGTAATATCCGTACCCCGGGTGTGGGTTGGGGTGAGGCGAAACGAATTTATAATAATATCTCAGGTGATTACAGTGTTGCGCTGAACCGTGAAAGTGGAGGTTCAATGGCACTTTGGATTCATGGGTATCAATCGCTTCAATCCAGCTTTTTCAAACCTGATGAGTCCTGGAAAATGCCTGAAAAGGTCAATATTCAAAGTGAAGAAGTTAAAGAATGAAAAGCAGAACTAATTCATAAATAATCAGCAATGCATAAGCAATAAAAAAAGCGTAAATAACTTTTGAGACGGATATTGTTTTTATCTGAAAGTTTTTGTGAGCCACCAAAAATAGCAGGCAACTTGATGTGAGCACCATTTTGGCGATAATAAAGGGATAGATACCCATTTCAATAAAGTGCAGCATGACTGGATTAGCTTCAACAGCTTTACCCTGTTGTAAAAGCTGAAGAGTGAAGAGTGCATCGAAACATGAAAATATTGCGATGCTTATAATCATAAACAAAAAGTGTGGTTCGTAACGGTCAACATAGCTATTGATATGCTCTCCATTTCGTCTTTCTTGAGTGCGTCGACCTCGGTGCTTTCCAATAAAGAGTGGTGAGGTTTTTGTTTTTCGGCGAGATGGAAATTTACGGCGATCAAAGTTTGTTTTGTTTGCACTCTCAATATCATCAGTGGTGAGGCTTCTGTGTACTGCTTGAGCCATAATTTTTACCTGGTTTTATGTCATTTTGGATTTGTTTAAAAATACTCTGAAAAACTAAAGTTTTTATTTCTATGGCTTTTAGGTAAAGGCAAATTTAATGCCAATGGCCTTGTTTATTAAAAAAATAAAAGAGTTAGAGAGTTTGGGTGTAAGACGAAGTCTGAATATGTAAAGAAATGTGACATATTTCTATGTAAAGTTATCTTTGGCACTGCTTGCAATAATAAGTCGCACGTTGGCCTTGCTGGATTTTGAGTATAGGTGTGTTGCAGTGATGACAGGGTTGACTTTCTCGCCCATAAACACTCAGTTGTTGCTGAAAATATCCAGGTTTACCTTCACCGTTATAAAAATCACGCAAAGTTGTTCCACCTTGAGTTATGGCTCTGCTTAATACGTCTTTTATAGCAGTGGAGAGTTTTTTACAGGACTTTAGTGATATTTTATTGACGGGTCGTGTGGGGTTGATACCTGCTTGAAACAGAGCCTCACTGGTGTAAATATTTCCGACGCCTACCACAATGTGACTATTCATGACGAACTGTTTAACTGCAACGCTGCGTTTACGGGTAAGCTTGTAAATATAATTCTCATTAAAATCGTCTGATAACGGCTCCGGGCCAAGTGATTTGAGTAATTTATGTTGCTGAGGGTCTGTTTGAGTCCATAGCAGGCAGCCAAACCTTCTTGGATCACGTAAGCGCAAACATTTTTTGTGATCAAAAATAATATCTACATGATCATGCTTTTCAGCATCGATTCCAGACTCAATAATTCGTAAAGTACCTGACATTCCCAAGTGGATAATGGCTACACCGGCATCTGTATGAAGTAGAATATATTTTCCTCGCCGTGTCACTTGATGAATGGTTTGTCCGGTCAAATTGTTGGTCAGACTTTCTGGAATTGGGTAGCGTAATCGTGTATTACGAATGATAATCTGTTTTACTTTTTTGCCTGTGATATGTGGAGCAATACCTCGGCAGGTTGTTTCAACTTCAGGTAATTCTGGCATGAGGAGTGGTTCGATTAATATGATGATTGAAAATGGCTGGTTAAAAACAGCTCGGTGCGTTGAATCACCTAATTGTGATGAAAGACCCATAGATATGCAACCAGAGTTGATTGTGGTGCATGGAATCAGTTTGCCGCCCAATGAATTTGGCGGCTCTTATATCGAAGCGCTATTTACGAATGGCCTGAACCCCGATGACCACCCCTTTTTTTCATCGATTTGTAATGTACGTGTTTCAGCGCATTTGTTGATTCGTCGTGAGGGTTCCCTAATCCAGTTTGTTCCTTTTGATAAACGTGCCTGGCATGCTGGAAAATCCTGTTATCGTGGGCGATTACGGTGTAATGATTTTTCGATTGGAATTGAGCTGGAGGGTACGGATGACTTACCTTATGAGCAAGTTCAGTATCAAGTGTTGGCAGAAGTGACTGGGTATCTTGTTGATACCTATGAAACATTATCAATAGAACATATTGTTGGGCATAGTGATATTGCAAACGGTCGGAAAACAGATCCGGGTGATGCATTTGATTGGGCGCTGTTTAAAAAGTTATGCTGTTCAAAATAAGGTGAGTCAGGAGTGGGTGTGTGAAATCAAGTAGAAGAATTTTTGTTGGAATATTTGCAGTTGCGACTGTATGGAGCATGAGCGCAGCACAAAGTGAAGAGCTGATTGTTCCTACAAAGTATCCAACAATTCAGTCAGCCATTGAGAAAGCTGTGAATGGCGATACGATCATCGTTGAGCCAGGGACGTACAAGGAAAGTATTTTTCTAAAAGAGAGTGGTGTGACACTAAAAGGCCGGGAGACAGCACGGACTTTCTTGCAATCACCTGCAAAAGATAAATCCATTATAGCTGTAGATAGCGTCAATAATATTAATATACGCAACTTTACCTTTATTGGTTTTGCTATCGAGATGACAGCTATAAAAGTCACACAAAGCAGCAGTGTTGAAATTACCAATAATGTATTTGATATTGGGCCATACGCTGTTGGGGTGGATATTCCTGAAGATCAAAATAATATAGATATCATTAATAATACTTTCTACGCAGCTAAAATTGGGATCGATCGCGCTTTTTCTACCGTCAAGATTGAAAATAACATCTTTGTAAAAAATGATGAGGCAATCACAGGAGAATCTCCTGATAACATATCATCCAACTGTTTTTATGCAAACAAAACTGTGACTTTTGGCACTGATGCAGTTACTGGAAATGATCCACTGTTTGTTGATGCTGAAATCAGTGATTACAGGCTTCGTGATTTTCATTTAATGAAAGATTCACCTTGTGAAAATAAAGGTGCCTGGGCGGGAACTTATGCGGATACAGTTATTTTGCCTGTTAATAGTGTTCAGTTAACAGAAGTTGTTGATAGCCTCAGTATTGATGTCTCATGGGCTGCAAATCTATCCAGCAAAGTAGTAGGCTACAAGGTATATTACGATTCAGATGGTTCCGGTAAACCTTATGAAGGTAGCGATGCAGCAAATGGCAGCTCACCTGTTGATGTTGGAGATGTGACTACAATTCGTCTGGAAAATTTATCACCTGATACGGTTCAGCCTGGTGTGCCTGTGCTTTCTGAAGTGGCTGGAAGTAATCAACGAATCACGCTCTCATGGCCTGCTGTGGATGGCGCAACGGGATATAAAATTTATTATGGGGTCGATGATGTCACTGAAAAAAAAGTGGGTGTGGGTAATGTGATATCGTATGATTTAACAGGGTTGGAAAATGGTACGGCTTACAAGGTGGCAGTCAGTGCTTTAGCAAAAACAAAATATTATGTTGCAGTGACTGCGTATGGGAATGCAAATAATGAGAGTACCTATTCAGATGAGGCCTCAATTGCAATTGGAGATGAGCTTGAGGGTGATCGTTCTGTTGAAAAAACCGGGATTCCAGAAAAAGTAATTTCTTACCCTGATTTGCCGGATGAGGGCTGCTTTATTGCAACGGCAGCATACGGTTCTTATGGCGCAACAGAGGTACAGATATTACGAAATTTCCGTGATACGTATCTTTTGACGAATAATGCTGGACGTAATTTTGTTCGCTTGTATTACACCTATAGCCCTTCGTTGGCCAGTTTCATCGTTAAGTCTGCAATACTTAAACATACAGTCAAACTTATGTTGTCACCTGTAGTAGTGGGAAGTCTGTTTTTGCTGAATATAAATGATTGGGTGAAACAGTTAATGCCAAGCTGGCAAGTAGAAGAGCTGGAGTGAAGTCATGCAAAAATTATTTTTACTATTTTTATTGGCTGTTTTTCCTGTTTCCGGTTTTTCGAAAACGAGCGTTGATGATATGCCGCACTGGTCTTTTGAGATTAAAGGCGGAAACTTTAAACCTTCACTGGATGATTGGGCTAAATTTTATAGCAAAGATAAAATGCGACAATTTAACTTATCTCTTGCATATAAATGGCTTAGGCAGGTCGAAGTTGGAATTGGTGTGGGTTATCGGCGTGATAAAGGTCAAGGTCGTTTAGAGATCAGCGACACAGTAGGTGGTGTTGTAACTTATGAAAATTACCCCATCGTTCTGTTTGCAGTGCTGCGTGGCGTATTCAGTGAAGGGCAGTGGTTGGTTCCCTTCGTTGGAGCCGGTTTAAGTCGTGTTTATTACAAAACGGCCATTGAATACCAAGATACTGTTCGTGGCACTGTGAATGGTTATACCGCCCGTGCAGGTGTTCAACTATTGTTAGATGGGCTGGATAAATCAGCAGCCAGTAATGCCAGTAACGAATACGGATTAAACAATACTTACCTCATACTTGAGGTGAAAAAAAGTAAAGCAAAAGAGTCATTGGATATTGGTGGAGAGCTTTATTCGATGGGTTTGTTATTTGAATTTTAAGGAGCGAATATATACTCACTAATACCTATAAGCGTTAATACGTATTTTTTGCCAGAACAAATCATAAGATGATTGACGGTGCTGAGTACTGGTTCACAGTTTGGAGCTCCGGGTAGATATTTGTATTAAACTTTGACGGAAGGATTGGGATATATGTCAGAGAAAAAAGCTTTTTTTTTGAGTCGATTGAATGAGCATCTGCAGTATATGGGGGATGTTGAGAAGTCATTAGATGGTGATTGTGAGTTTCAGGGGTGTGAATTTAACCATTGTCAGTTAGGTCAATGGCTGTATGGTGCAGGGACTGAGGAAGTTTTATCTTTAAAAAATAACCGTGCGTTGAAAATGTTTAACAGGTTATTTGATGTACATAAAAAGTTTCATGAAGCTGGAGATCAGGCATTATTACAAAAAAGGCGAGGCTACCCGGAAATATCCAGCCAGTGTTTATCAGATATGCAGCTGTTTTGCAGCCAATTGATTACAATTCTTCTAGCGCTTGATGATATTGTTAATGCATCAAATACGGCTGTTGGTGTTGAGCATAATGATACAATTTTAAAAGGGGTTGCCTAAAATGCCAAGCTGATGCTTGCTGATAACATAGGCAGTACCATGAGATCGTCAGGAAAGGTTGCTTGCATTGTATTGGCATTATTCGTATGGTAAATATGATTTTTACTCCAACAAGATCAATACAATGAATGAAAAAGAGTGATTCGCTTATTGGTTGTGTCGGATGACTGTGGTGGCTTCTTGAGAAGGGAGTTGATAAAGTGTGATGTCTCTCAATTCCCATGCATGATATGAGGGGTGAACGCTCCTTATATGGGTAGCTGACCTTTAAGGCTGCGCATCATTTTTTGCATTCCACCTTTTTTGCCCATTTTTTTCATCATCTTCTGCATTTGTGTGAACTGTTTGAGCAAGCGGTTCACATCCTGTACTTGTGTGCCTGAGCCTGCCGCAATGCGGCGTTTACGAGATCCTTTGATAATGGCGGGAAATTTGCGTTCATGAGGTGTCATGGAGCTGATAATCGCTTCCAGTTTGATGGTCTCTTTATCATTCACCTGATTTTTAACAGATTGTGGAATATTAGGCAGCCCTGGGAGCTTGTCCATCAAGCCAGCCATACCTCCCATATTACGAATCTGTTTTAGTTGATCACTGAAATCAGAAAGGTCAAAGCCTTTTCCTTTTTTCAGTTTTTTAGCCATTTTTGAGGCTTGTTTCTGGTCAACAGAACGCTCAACTTCTTCAACTAATGAGAGAACATCGCCCATCCCTAAAATACGCGAAGCCACACGGTCGGGGTGAAATGGTTCCAGCGCGGTTGTTTTTTCGCCAGTACCCAGAAATTTAATAGGCTTGCCAGTGATATGACGGACTGAGAGGGCTGCACCTCCACGTGCATCACCATCTGTTTTAGTCAGGATGACACCAGTTAAATTGAGTGCATCACCAAAGGCTTTGGCAGTGTTGGCGGCATCCTGGCCGGTCATGCTATCAACAACGAAGAGGGTTTCGATGGGGTTAATAGCGCTATGCAGCTGTTTGATTTCTCCCATCATTTCATCATCGATATGCAGGCGACCGGCAGTATCTACGATCACAACATCAATGTGGTGGTTTTTTGCATGGAGAATTGCACTTTGAGCAATATCAACTGGCTTTTGATCAATCGTGCTGGAGAAAAAATCAACACCGACTTCATTTGCCACTGTTTTTAATTGCTCAATTGCGGCAGGGCGGTAAATATCACAACTGACCACCAGAACTGACTTTTTTTCACGCTCCTTAAGAAGGCGGGCTAATTTAGCTACAGAGGTGGTTTTTCCTGAGCCTTGTAAGCCCGCCATCAGTATGGTGGCAGGGGGTTGTGCCCGCAAATCAAGCGCTTCACTTGCTTCCCCCATGACAATGATGAGCTCATCATGTACAACTTTGATCAGCGCCTGGCCGGGGGTAAGGCTTTGTAATACTTCCTTGCCAACAGCGCGTTCGCGTACACGGCTGATGAAGTCACGAACCACAGGCAGAGCAACATCGGCTTCAAGCAGTGCCATGCGCACTTCACGCAGAGCTTCTTTGATATTCTCTTCAGTGAGCCGCCCCTGGCCACGTAATTTTTTTAGAGTATGGCCAAGTCGTTCAGAAAGTGAGTCAAACATAGTGGTTGTTCGTCAGTTAGATGATTGTTTTTAAGTTGCCGATAGATGATAGGGGAGTAGGGGTGAACATTCAAATGTTAAAGCTGAAAAACTTCTCCGCCTTTGAGTGCTTTTATGTCGAAACGAGAAAGTACAGTTTCACATTCGTCTAAAATTGCTTGCTCAGCCCCAGGTTTCGCATGGGTAAGGTAAATGTTGGTATCGTGCTTTAGTTTTTCCAGGTCAGTGGCCAGTGTATCAGGGCAATAATGTTTAGCTCGTTGGCTTAGTGCTTTATCTTGATTAGCGAAAGCAGACTCAATAATAAGCAGATCAATATTTTTGTAATGGTTAAGAATATTCCAGAAATGGTCATTGCTTGTTGTATCACCGGAATAGACGAAGGTTTTACCCATGTGGCTTACTCGATAGCCAACGGTGGGAACAACATGGTTGGCCGGAATCATTTCGAACTGTCGGTCATTTAATAAAAAAATTTCTCCAGGAGTTAACGGGTGATAGCAGATGGTTGGTTGTCTAGTGCTTGGCAGTTCTGAAAAGTCGGGCCAGATTACCCAGTTAAATATATGCTTTTTAAGAGCATCAATGGTTTCTGGCAGAGCATAAATTGTGATAGGTCGAGTGATTCGATCAAAAACACTGTCAATTAACAGCGGTAAACATGCAATATGATCCAGGTGGGAGTGGGTGATGAATATGTGCCGGATATGAACCATTTCATCCAGCGTTAATCGTCCGGCACCTGTACCAGCATCAATGAGAATATCATGATCTACCATGAAAGATGTGGTTTGCCGCTGAGCGCTAATGCCACCACTACATCCGAGTATGCGTAATTTCATTTAAATTCCCACTGGTTCAGGTCTATAATTTTTCTTTCAAAGTGGCTTTAAATATAAATTTAAGCCTTTGTATTAACGTCAAAACTAATGCTGGTTTTAATCAATTGTATCTGTTCGATACTTAAAATTTTCATGTGCTGCTCGATTATGCCATTATTTACCCCTCTGATTGCAACCCTTTAAGGAATAGTAATGTTAACTTCTTTCGCTGGTTTTTCTGCTGCGGCTCTCTATTTGGCTACGGCAGTCTGGTTGATTGTTCGTATTTCAGGTGGTGGCACACAAAAAAATAAGCCTGGAGTGCTGGCGTTGGGGTTCGTTGCCATTGCTTTGCACATTCTGACCCTCTCTCCCAGCTTATTTACAGCAGCGGGGCTGAACCTGGGATTTTATAGTATGGTTTCGCTGACCTCTTTGTTGATTGTTTTGCTACTCTGGATTGCAGCGTTGGGTAAACCCGTCGAAAATCTGGGCATCACAATTTTGCCTTTGGCGGGATTATCTGTTGTTCTGGATATGACGTTACCCGCCCAGCATCTATTTCAGGGACGGCCGCCGCTCAGCCTTGAGATTCATATCCTGACTTCTATGTTAGCGTATAGCCTGTTAGCACTTGCAGCGGCACAAGCAATCCTTTTTGCAATTCAGGATTGGCGCTTACGAAACAGAAGGCCGGGTGGCTTTGTGCGAGCTTTACCCCCTTTGGAAACGATGGAGCTTTTACTGTTTCAAGCCATTGCGCTCGGCTTTATACTGCATACTCTGGCATTACTTAGTGGTGCGGTTGCCGTGCAAGATCTGTTTGCACAGCAGGTTGTACATAAAACAATTCTATCGCTGATTGCCTGGGTGCTGTTTGCAATTTTACTATGGGGGCGGTGGCGTTTTGGATGGCGTGGACGAGTCGCTATTCGCTGGACGCTGATAGCATTTTCTATTTTGTTGTTGGCCTATTTTGGCAGCAAACTTGTACTTGAAGTTTTACTGACCTGAAATATAGATTATGGATAATATACCGTTAGAACTTTTATTTGCTTGCCTTGCATTATTAATTTTTCTTTCTGCATTTTTTTCTGCGAGTGAGACAGCGATGATGAGCATTAATCGCTATCGTTTGAGACATCTTGTAAAAACAGGTCAAGCAGGGCCTAAGCGTGTTGCTAAATTGCTGGAGCGCCCCGATCGATTGATAGGAATTATTCTGCTAGGCAATAATTTCGTTAATATCCTGGCTTCATCCTTGGCAACAATTATTGCATTGCGCTTGATAGGAGAGGCTGGAATTGCAATAGCGGCAGGGTTATTAACGCTGATTGTACTGATTTTTGCTGAAGTAGGGCCAAAAACTTTAGCCATTTTGCACCCAGAACGTATCGCTTTTCCAGCAAGTATAGTGCTCGTACCATTACTGAAGCTTTTTTACCCTATTATCTGGGTGATTAATACGATTGCGAATAGTATGTTGGCCATTATTGGAGTTTCACCAAAAAAAGCCGGGAATCAAAACTTGAGTACCGAAGAGCTTCGGGCGGTTGTCAACGAGGCGGGGTCGCTCATTCCGGCCAAACATCAAAAAATGTTACTTAATATACTGGATCTGGAAAAAGTTACAGTTGAAGACATTATAGTATCGCGAAATGATATTGTGGGTATTGATCTCAATGAAGAGATTGATGAGATCATTGATGTGATCACCAACAGTCAGCATACTCGCTTGCTGGTGTATCGTGGCAATATCGATCATGTGATGGGTGTGATGCATGTGAGAGATGCATTGCCACTTTTGCACCGTAAAGAGCTGAATATTGATTCTATAATTGAGATCAGTAAAGAGCCCTATTTTATTCCAAAAGGGACTCCCCTTAATGTTCAGCAACTGAACTTTCAACGCCAAAAAAGACGTATCGCACTTGTGGTGGATGAATACGGTGAAATATTTGGTTTGGTGACACTGGAAGATATTTTGGAAGAAATTGTCGGTGAATTTACCACAGATGCTTCTGAGAGCGGGCGCGAAATTCACCCTCAAAAAGATGGATCATATATTGTTGATGGATCAATTAATATACGCACTTTAAATAGAAGTATGCAAATAAATTTGCCCACTAAAGGTCCAAAAACGCTCAGTGGCTTGATCATTGAGCAGCTTGAATCCATTCCAGGCCCTGGCACTAGCCTGTTGATTGATCGCTATCCGATCGAAATACTGCAAACAAAAGATAATGCGATTAAATCCGCCCGGGTTTTTCCTGCGCTAGAGATGAAGAGTGAAAAGCAGTAGAGCGCGCATGAAATAATTTCTACGCCATAGTTGCAGAAGTTATTCCGAGTATGTTCTAACTGCGTAGAACAGATGATTAATGGTTACAGATGTCTGAAAAATTATGGCGTTTTTGGGTATTATCTATAAAGGTGGATGATCAATGAGCACTGCACTGGCCTTACTGTTCGCTATTTTTCTTGATTCTACTTTAGGTGAACCAAGACACAAGCACCCACTCGTCGGCTTTGGTCGCCTCGTCAATTTTGTAGAGCAAAGTATCTATCAATCCAGCCGAATGCGGGGGGCAATTGCCACCCTGCTATTACTCGTACCATTGATATTTTTTACTAATATCATTGCAGATATTCCTCTGATTGGTTTTCTATTTGAAATCACCGTGCTCTATCTTGCAATAGGTGGCCGCAGTTTGGCAGAACATGCAATGAAAGTGTATGACGCATTAAAAGAGGGTGATTTAAAGTCGGCTAAAGCAGGTGTGAGTAATCTGGTTAGCCGTGATACTGAATCCATGAATGAAAATGATGCGGCTCGTGCGACAATAGAGTCTGTATTAGAAAACGGCAATGATGCCGTATTTGGCGCACTGTTCTGGTTTATTGTTGCAGGCGCACCCGGCGTGGTGCTTTATCGCTTAACCAACACACTTGATGCCATGTGGGGCTATAAAACAGAGCGGTATATTCACTTTGGCTGGGCTGCTGCACGGCTTGATGATCTACTCAACTATATTCCTGCCAGGCTCACCGCACTCACTTACGCACTGTTAGGCCATTTCGAAACGGCTATACAATGCTGGCGCACTCAAGGCCACCTCTGGAAAAGCCCAAACGGTGGGCCTGTGATGGCCGCAGGTGCGGGCGCTCTGAATATTAAATTGGGCGGCGCTGCGGTTTATCATGGCGAATTAAAAGAACAAACTGTTTTAGGGGAAGGCCAACCGGCCGAAGCGGATGATATTCCTCGCGCCATAAAATTAATCAAAAACGGGACTTGGCTCTGGATCGGTGTCGCTATTTTCAGCACCCTGTTTTTACTGTAATCTCTTTTCATTTTTGGAGATATATCAGTGCTTGAACATGGTGGAAAATTACATCGGGCAGCTCTTGAATATGATATTCCGCTAGAAAACTGGCTCGATCTTTCAACAGGAATCAATCCCGATGGTTGGATCTAGCGACTATCTTCCTGACCAACCCCAAGAAGTGAACCAGTCCCAGAGAGACCACCAATCTGGGCGCCCACTATCAATCAGTAACTGATAAGACTTCACCAAGGACCAGTATGGTGGAATAAATGTGCCATCAGACCTCATGTCATAATGCAGGTGAATAGTGGTCGGTGTACCACCCATTTTATTGGATACCATGCCCAGCTCTTGTCCCATTATGACATCATCTCCAAGCTCTACCTTTAAACTTTCCATGTGCATATAGCGGTGTTCTATACCGCTATTGCCCTCATGATAGACTGTATAACTACCAATTCTGGTGATGGTACCACTCTCAACAGCCACTACTTTATAGATGTTTTTGCTACAACCACTGGGCCGAATATCTACACCCTGATGCCCCTTGCCAGCCGGACATAACGGCATATCCCATGACCTAGTTTCGCAATAATTATCGCGCCAGGGATAGGAATAGTTGAGTATGTCACACTGACTTCCATTCGGGCCGTTGTTACCCCCCACTCCCCACACCTGGGAGTTGACATAGGCGGGTATTTCTGTTAGAGGAAAATCCATTTTAACCATATACACATTATAATCTTCTCGGCCAGTCCCACTACCAGAAACCAATTGACCTGGTGCCTCATAACTAAAGGCTACGGCTAATTTCATTGAAACGAGTAGTACTGACAGGATTAATATCGGATACACGAGCAATCGCTTCTTGTAACACACGCCTCGTAGCACATCTTTGCTAGAATTTGTAACAACCATGATCTTTCCCCTTTTATTATTGTTTCTTTGATATTGTGGTAAATCTGGTTACTCCACCTCTTCTTTAAATCCACTGCCGCCCGCCATCACCAACTCATCGGCAATTTTCAAAATATATTCCTCCTCTGTACAAGGCCTCGGATCGCGCTGCCGATCAGTACACTCAACATACATGCTATATCCGACCCCAAAGGCGACAAAATCCAGCTCCATAATCCCTTCGATTTGTTGCGCGCCACGTTGATGGTCGCCATAGAGTGGGGCCTCAAAAGAACCTATTATTTCAGAAGGCAAATCCATCTTCTTGCCAGAAGCCGTAATAAATATGGAATCATCTTCATAATCTATGGATGCCCCATACCCTCCATTATATGAGGTAAGTATCATCGCCTTGAGAAGCTGAGGATTATTCGGTAACAGCACTGGTACGTCGATACTGTCCACAGTGGCCTGTTGCGACTCTGATAGAATACCGGGTTCCAGAGGGGTATGCCGACGAGCTGTTTCCCAGTCCACTACGACAGTTCGAGTCCGCAAGGCTTGTAGTGTAGTCACGTCTTCTACAGGAGCAGACGTCACAGTCAATGGTTTGGGAGCCACACCAATCTCTGATGGCTCTATCGTTACAGGGGGTAATTGAGTGGGAGGAGGACTGCTCTCCTGTTCCTGCTGAAGTGGTGCCAAATCTTGAGGCGGTGTCACATCACTGGATGGTTCTGGCTTTTCCACCTGTAACAGATAGAAGTTGACAAATATCACCAGCACTACGACGGTCACCAAAATTAGTACTAGCTTTACAAACTTTTTCATATTAAATCCACCCATCCCAGCACCTCTTCTGTTTTATTAACCTAATATAATGGGGGGGGTGTCAATAAGCACTTCACCTTACATAAAAACTCTTATCTCTGAATCGGCGCAGCTATTTTCAGTGCCCTGTTTTTACTTTAACCCCGCTTCATTTTTGGAGAAACAGCGGTGCTTGAACACGGTGGTAAGTTACGTCACGCGGCTCGTCAGTACAATATTCCGCTAGAAAACTGGCTCGACCTTTCAACAGGAATCAACCCCAATGGCTAGATCCAGTGGATAGTAGTTGGTGTGGAATCCATTTTATTGGAAACCCTGCCCAGTCTTTTGTGTTTTTGTGAATCTCGTTACTCCATCTCTTTTTTGAATCCGTTACCGCCCGCCATTACGAGTTCATCAGCAATTTTCAGAATATATTCCTTTTCTGTACAACGCGGGTCGTGTTGCCAATCAAAACACTCAACATACATGCTATACACGATACCAAAGGCTTCAAAATCCAGCTCCATAATCCCTTCGATCTGTTGCGCGCCACGTTGATGGTCGCCATAGAGTGGGGCAACAGAATCAAATAGTTCAGGCATATCAAGCCTCTTGGCAGAAGCTCTGATAAATATATCAGTGTTTCCATCATCCATGGATGCACCATACCTATGTTTACCTGATGTCAGTATCATTGACTTAAGAATTTGGGAGTTATTCGGCAACAAAACCGGTACGTCGATACTGTCCACAGTGGACTGCTGCGATTTGGATAGAAGGCCGGGTTCTAGCGGGGTATGCCGACTAGCCGTTTCCCAGTCCACTGCGGCAATTCGAGTCTGCAAGCCTTGTAGTGTAGCCACGTCTTCTACAGGAGCAGACGTCACATTCAATGGTTTGAGAGCCACACCAATCTCTGATGGCTCTATCGTTACAGGGGGTAATTGAGTGGGAGGAGGACTGTTCTCCTGTTCCTGCTGAAGTGGCGCCAAATATTGAGGTGGTGTCACATCACTGGATGGTTCTGGATTTTCCACCTGTAACAGGTAGGAGTTGACAAATATCACCAGCACTACGACGGTCACCAAAATTAGTACTAGCTTTACAAAATTTTTCATATTCAACCCACCCCAGCACCTCTTCTGTTTTATTAGCCTATATATAATGGGGTGTGTCAATAAGCACTTCACCATACATAAAAACTATTTTCAGTGCCCTGTTTTTACTGTAACCTGCCTTCATTTATGGAGAAACAGCGGTGCTTGAACACGGTGGTAAGTTACGTCACGCGGCTCGTCAGTACAATATTCCGCTAGAAAACTGGCTCGACCTTTCAACAGGAATCAACCCCAATGGCTGGCCCGTACCAATGATTCCAGCCAAAGCATGGGCACGACTCCCCGAAGATGAAGATGACCTGATACAAGCCGCAAAAAGCTATTATGGTACATCAAATATTCTACCGGTCGCAGGCTCACAAGCTGCGATTCAAACCCTGCCGTTATTACGAAAAAAAAGCCGAGTCGCCATATTATCCCCCGCGTATGCTGAACACGCTCACGCCTGGAAAAATGCACAACATGAACTGACCCCATTGGCGTTTGAAGACGTTGAAACTGCCATGAATAAAAATGACTTTGATGTACTGTTGCTTGTGAACCCCAACAACCCCACCGGCCAACAATTCAGCCCTGAAACATTGCTAAGATTTCACAAAAAGCTATCTGCTCACGGGGGCTGGCTGATTATTGATGAAGCCTTTATTGATAACACCCCCGAGATCAGCCTTGCACCGTTCACACATCAAAAAGGGCTTGTTATATTACGCTCACTGGGAAAGTTTTTTGGGTTGGCAGGAGCGCGTGTAGGGTTTGTTCTCGCAGAATACAAATTACTCGAAGCCCTTAAAGACAAACTGGGCCCCTGGACGATTTCCGGCCCCGCACGCTTTATTGCATCGCAAGCACTTCAAGACCGTACGTGGCAAGAGATGATGCGCCTGCAATTAAGTCGCAATGGTCAATGCTTGCAAAAACTACTGTCCAGGCATGATTTAACCCCCACAGGAGGCACGACACTTTTTCAGTGGCTGCGCAGCGATCATGCATCAATGATTCATGAACAACTGGCGCAGCGAGCTATTTTAACTCGTCTGTTCGACAACCCTCACAGCAT
>WFXF01000030.1 GCA_015490755.1 Gammaproteobacteria bacterium | reverse complement strand
GTATTGCCATTTAAATTAACAGCCGCGCGTTTACCTGGGGAGTATGAATCTATGAAAATGAGTTGGGATAAGGCATACATGAGATATTTTTTTATAAAAAGAGGTTATGAGGTATGACCATAACAAATAATAAATCACCCGAGCACCTTTAACGCTGAACAAGCATCAATTCTTTAAGGGTGCTCTGAATAAGTCTGGTTAGAATTATGCTGAGCTTCCTTAAGAACCTGATAAAGGTGAATTAAAATTTAAACTACTGATATAGTAACAAACAATACCATGCTAAATTTTCAAAGCACAGAGACATTCTGTATCGCTAATAAAGTATAATGATTAATCAAACATCACTCACAGAAACATTAGCACTATATTCCTACCGAATTTTGTTACTCCTTTTTACACCCATATTTGCAGTGATGACCTTGCAACAATACGTCACTCGTAATGGAAATATACTATATTTATTACAACGTTTTGGCTTTTCCATACCTAAGTTAAATTCATGCCTATGGGTTCACTGTGCATCCGTCGGTGAAGTGAATACTGCGGCTGCATTTATTCAAGAGCTACAAAAAAAATATCCCACAGAGCGCATACTCATCACAACAAATACACCGACGGGAAAATATGCTGCCTCAAAAAAGTTTGATGAAGAAAATTATACCCACTGTTTTTTACCCATCGATTATACCTGGGCAATACGGCGCTTTCTAAGCCATGCCAAACCTAAAGAGGCGATTATTTTAGAAACAGAGCTTTGGCCAAACATGTTCGAACTCTGTCACAAGAGAAACATCCCTGTCAGCATCATCAATGCACGCCTTTCCAAAAAAACTTTAGGCGCGCCCAAATTTATTCGCAACCTATATAAACAGTGTTTGCGAGGCACTAAACAGGTGTTAGCACAGTCCAGACAACAAGCCATAAACTTTGAGTCACTCGGTTTTTTCAAGGCACGTGATGTCGGGAATTTAAAGTGGGCCCAATCCGAGGTGAAAGTGAACCCCCAAAATTCACCAAAAAAAATGAGTTCTCGCAACTATATTGCAGCCATATCGACACATAAAAATGAAGAAGTGCTCATTGCCAAAGCAATGAAAAGCCACCTCCAAAAACACAAGCAATTTCTTCTTATCATTCCAAGACATGCCGAAAGAGGGAAAGCATTAGAGCAAGAGTTAACACAGCTCGGTTTTCAGACATCACTGCGCAGTAAAAATGAACCCATTAACAACTGCACACAAATCTATATTGCAGATACAACCGGCGAGGTCATTGATCTCATTGCTGACAGTGAATTTTGCGTAATAGGAGGCTCATTTATTCCTCATGGAGGCCAAAATTTCCTTGAAGCAGCAGCATTGAACAAGGCGATTATCTGCGGCTCTCACATGCATAACTTCACTGAAATGACCGCACTATTTAGTCGAAAAAATGCCATTATAAAAGTTGATAATGAGCACTCATTAGAGCAAACAATTTCAAAATTTATAACTGACACAGACTTTCGAAACAACACCGCCAATAATGCCCGTATTTTATTTGAAAAAAACAGCGGTATTGTGGAAAAATATTTAACCTGTTTTTAATTTTGATACGCAGTCAAAAAGATAGACCAATCTTCTTCTTGAAAGTGAATAGCACCTATATTTTCAAGCTTATCCAGCGAACGCTTTAAACGTTCAATATTCCTCTTTTTCCAGCGCTTCGAATCTGACTTTATTTTACATTTATCAAAATCTATTAAATAAACAGCCCCCTCAGAAACGAGGATATTATGAGCATTCAAATCCGCATGATAGATCTGTTGATCATGAAAACGCCGAATCGTCTCTCCCACAGCCGACCATAAACCCTGCTCTCCTCTTTTTTCACTGCAACACATCGCAAGCGATTGAGTATTTGGTATACGTGCTGTAATTAAATCGGCCGAATACCGTGCACCGAATCGACACACCCTTGCCACATAAGGCTCTGGCACAGGCAAACCCATTTTTTTCATCTGAACCAGCAACTCAAACTCTCGGTATGCCCGAGTCGATTCAAGCCCTTGCCAGCGATATTTATCTTTATTAAAGCGTGCGACCCAACCACCACGGCAATAGTGACGCAGTACAAACTCACCGCCATCCGCGATAAAAAAATGAGCATTCCCGCGCCCCGCTTCAGCACTGCCCGTTAGCATGTGATGATCATTAAGATACTCAGGAGAGAAAAGCTTTCTGGTCTGGCCAATATCGATATTATCAGCACGATATAGAATATATTCTACATTCCCATCTCCGACATCAAAAAACGCCTGTGTTTGAACTGTTTTTTTCATTCATTCATATTCGTGAGAATATAGCTGAAAAATTGGGCTAAGCGGCTTTGAGCTTTAATATTCTGACAAACAGCTACACCACTAATTTTCTTACTTACCCTTTTCACTAACTAACTTCATTAATACAAAATTATCCTTGGGCAATTCCACCCGTGTAACTTCTTCTAATTTAAGGAGTGACGATGCAGTTTCGACAAAATTATAATGGTTAAAATCATCTATTAAAATAAAACCATCTTGCATTCTATTTTTTAGTATAAGATAAGCAAAATTTCTACCATTACCATGTGGGCCATCAATAATTGCCAAGTTGTAATTAGATTTTAATGGATAATCTCTGATATCATAAAAGCAGTTTTTTTGTCTAGACTTTGGTTTTCTCCAGCGTTTTTTAAATAGATCCCAGCGAACTTCAGCTGCACTAAACATCGCATCGTAATTTTTTTGACTACATTCCACAAGATCCACTAATGTTGCATCCGGATGTTTAAATTTTGCATCATTATCAAATGAATCAAGCTGCAAATTTTTTTGTGTCAATGCTGCATAATCAAGCAAAAACTGGGACGAAAAGCCCGACCCGAATTCAATTACTCTAATCTCTGGCAAAGTCTCCATCGCTTTCTTTAATGCACTAAAAGCTGCATATGAAAGCCCCCAACCATCATTACTGTATTTATCTAAATTGAGTTTTTCAGTCATTTCCACTTTAAGTAGTTCTCCCACTAAATTAATCCTAAGGAACCCGAACATCTCTACCGCTTAGAATAAATCATCCCATATATAATGAATATACAGGCCGCATAAAGTAATGTGGTATTTTGATGACCAAAAACAATATCGGTAAGTGAAAAGATCATATAACTTATGATCAAAACGACTCCACTTATTGGTAAAAGCTGGTTTAAGCCACTCCCTTTACCTGTTAAATTCAAAAATACACGTAACGGCACAATAAATACTAACATTAGAGAGACCAGACCAATTAGACCACGATGCAAAGTTGCAGATAAAAATTCATTGTGTACGTGAGCTACTTTTTCCGCAATGAGCGCATCGACTCTCCCTTCGTTTATCAACATAAGCATTGCGCTATGAAAGTTTCCTTCCCCTATACCAAAAAAAGGGTTCTCTGATATTGCCAGAATAGAAGCTCGCCATACCTCCAAACGCAAACCGACAGAAGTCCCAACAATCCCCTCGGAAAAATACGCATTAAATTGATTTAATGCGATTTCAAAACGTACTTGAACATTAGTGAAATAATAGACTGCCCCCAGGCTAAAAAAGAGAAGAATAGTACTCGCTGATATTGTCACTCGACTCCATTTCATCGGGTTCATCGCAATAATAACCAGCAAAACAACAGGAATTGCAATCCACCCCCCTCGGGTTCCACTTAATATAGATCCTGCCAGCCCCATCAAAAAACCGACAAGCATTAAAAATCTGAAAGACCTGGAGAGCGTTGCTAATAACACTCCGGAAAAACACATCAAACCTAAAACGATACTGATATCCCCAAAAGGCACTGCATTTGTAATTCCTTTTGCACGTGGAAGTTCCAGATAAAATATTTGATAGAAGCCGAACAGGCCACAAGCGATTGCACCTAAAGCAATACCCAGAAAAAAATATTCAGCACGAACATTGGCTTTTCTAAGATAGAAAAAAACAGGCAGGAGTATGATAAATCGAGAAGCATAATCCAGCTCACTCAGTGATGCCCTAAAACCCAGCATATTGAAGAGATACACAGCAAAAAAAAACGAAACAACAAGGACCAGACTGCGCTCTTCCGGGCTTAATAACATCTCTTTCCTGTTATAATAGAGACCTATAAAACTCACTATTACAAGAAAAAAGAGCGCGCTCCCTCCCCCGGTGGGGATTGTGATCAGCAGAGCGGGGAAAACGAGTATTAAAACTCCAGCAACAGTCGATATTCGCTGGTTAAGCTGTGGCTCGGTTTTATCAATAAACATCAATGATATCTAACGTTCATTGATTCTGGATTTTGTGAGACGCACATAGCTACGTAACTTTGCCCAGAACGTATCTTTTTTATATCGCCCTTTAGATATGTGACGAATACGGTAAATTCCCGGAATATCAATTCTTCTGCCCTGAGTTTGCAATAACCAACGATAGGCGCGATCTTCATATGTTTTACGCCAATGGTCAACAGGCGTTTGATACACCCTTATATTTTTACAATAACCACAAGCTCGAGCAACGTCCCCATGAGTAATTTGAAATGCGCCGACCGCACGGTTTATTTCATTTTTATTAAAGAGCGTTGTATCAATATCAATCACTTGAGGCTCCGCACCATTGGCCAATAGCGGGTTAGACTCTTCAAGCAGGGAGGTTGTTGACTCCTCTTCAGGGCACAGCAACACATCGTTGCGCCCATGTAATGATTCAGCCAGAGAATCCAGACACCCCTTATGCAGGATGAGATCACAATCAACAAACCAGACCCAATCTGCCTTTGTCGCAAGTGCTGCTTTATTACGCCCGATGCTTCTACGAAAAAGGTGCTCTTTAGGCAGGCATTGCCAATTCCAGGTCACATTTGGAATCTTCATTCCACCGAAAAATTCCAGCATTGCCTGCGTCCCTTGATCCTCTTTTGAATAAAAGACGGTCACGGTAACATCTATTTTAGTCGGCGGGTAATTCACAAAAGAGCTTAAGTGATAGGCCAAAAGATGAGAATACCCCCAACAATGGCTGACAATTTCCAATGCAGGCCTTCCATTGCAGATATTGCGCTCAGCCTCTGAGGGGATATCAGACAAAAACCATCGAGCAGGCACGATACCCGTTGCAAAACGAAAAAACAGGTTATCCAGATGATCTCTCCAATGAGAACGATATAACGGTGAAGTATCCATGTTGATTCTGATTGCTTTAATTATCCAGGTTACTGATTTAATTGTGAGACCAATGCTTGTGTAATTCGATCCGATGCCAGCCCATCACCATAGGGATTATGAGCCTGGGACATTTTTCTATATTCATGCGAGTTGTTAAGTAACACCTCAACTTCCGTAACAATCCTTTCGACATCTGTCCCCACTAATTTTACAGTACCCGCCTCAATGGCTTCGGGCCTCTCAGTAAAATCTCTCATGACAAGCACTGGCTTACCAAGTGAAGGGGCTTCTTCCTGTACCCCTCCTGAATCAGTAATAATCAGATATGACCGCTCCATCAGATAGATAAAGGGGAGGTAATCTTGCGGGGAAATAAGAAAAATATTTTTTGCTCCTGCCAAATGACGTTTTACAGGCTCTTGAACCTGTGGATTAAGGTGAACGGGATAAACAATTTGTACATCATTGTTCGCAGCAATTTTAGAAATAGACATACAAATTTTTTCGAAACCTTCACCAAAGCTTTCGCGACGATGCCCTGTAACAAGGATCATCTTTTTACTGTTATCTAAAAAAGAGAATCTGCCATCAAGAGCTTGTTGCAAACCTTGATCTTTCTGAATGCTCTCAACCACTGTTAATAACGCATCAATCACAGTATTTCCTGTTACCGTAATCAAATGATCATCAACGCCCTCATACAGTAAATTATCTTGAGCCGTCTTCGTTGGAGCAAAATGCATATCTGCAATCACTGCTGTCACTTTTCGGTTCATCTCCTCTGGCCAAGGGGAGTAAATGTTGCCCGTACGTAATCCGGCTTCTACATGAGCCACTGGAATCTGTTGATAAAATGCTGCCATAGTGGCTGCCATGGTTGTTGTTGTATCACCATGAACCAGAATTCGATCAGGTTTAAGTTGCCGCAATATAGGCTCTAATTGCAAGATAACTTCCGAGGTAATGTGGGAGAGACCTTGTGCTGAGCGCATAATATCCAGATCATAATCAGGCTGAATATCAAAAAGATTCAACACTTGATCCAGCATTTCTCTGTGCTGCGCCGTCACACAAACATACACGGCAATATCAGATTGTGCTTGCAAAGCTTTGACCAGTGGTGCCATCTTTATGGCTTCAGGTCTTGTGCCGAAAATAGTAAGTACTTTGTATTGCCTTTGAGTCATTTCAACCTGTTTTACTCAATGATTGGTTTCTGATTTGGCCTGTATACCGCCTACCAAACACAAACCTTTTCCAACCGTTTTTTACTTCCTTTTAAATACTTTCTTGTTTTCCCTAGGTCCATCATCGCATCAAACACAGAACCAACATCAATATACGTATTGTCCGGATAAGCTTTAGTTAACTGATAAATCAGCATATTGCTTAACACACCCGCACAAAAAATAAAAACTTCATTTTTAATATCATTTGCTGAGATATATCCCTTAATTTCATCAAGCAAGCGGTCATAATCAGCCACCCATGCATTCCCTCCCACTCGAAAATCTTTAGCAATCACAAAAGGAAGCTTTTGAATATTAGCATCCGTATGACAAATCATATTTGTTATTCTAGACTGGAAGAGTGGCATCGTGCAGTCTAAAAAGGTCGTATAATTTGAATTTACGAATATATTTGCCCAGGTCAGATTAGCATCTTCTTGTTGTGACTGCCTTCTAAGCTGATCACAATGCTCGTCACCCACACAGCAACGACAAGGCAAACCTACGAAATATTGTTGATCTTTGAACAATAAGGACTCTTCGAGAACTTTCCGATGTCTTTCATCTTCTGCATCATTGGGTGTGTATTTATGCTCTCCATTGCATTTTTTTGACAAATCGATACTGTCACCATTGATGACGATCATTTCTCCATCGCCAAACCTGACCAGAGAAAAGTTTTCACCTGCTTTTAACTTTTCATTAAATTTAGCCAGATCACCGGCAAAAGTTTTTACCTGTGCACCACCCGCCTCTTCAACAATAACCCAGCCATCTTCGTGATACTTATGAACGATATCTGTACGAGTCTGTTTGTGATCAGCCGTTTTAAAAGTCGCTACTTTCTTTCGACCAACGATCTTGCCAAAATCAGGCCGACAGCTCCATAGTGATTGATCACCTTCCGGGTGTGGAGGAACAAACGTTTTGATACCGCCATGCTTTAGAGCCATATAACTCAGATGAATATCCTCACCGTTATCCCAAGAGCATGGTTCTTCTCGCCACATATACTGAACATGTTTTTTTTTCATGAACCAGGCATGACCAACGAGATCAACCTGCTCCGTCGAAGTTGAGTGTTTGCCATTCCAGCCCACTTTATTTTTGCTTGAATAGCCTCCCTCAATAGGGAGTAGTACACCCGACCCACCCAAGATCCCGTCATAGCCGTGATCAATAGTTGTCAAACAGTTTTCAAACCAACGAGGTTGCGGCAAGATATCATCATCAAAGAATGCAACGTAATCTGTTCGTACCAAGCTCCCCAAAGCAAACCGCCCCCAAAATAACCAATTGGTATTAGATACAACAACACGATCAACCAACGATGACACATCACGTAATTTATCAGGGCTGCTGTTAGACCATACCCAAATTTCTGCTGGGGGCATGGTTTGATTTCTGAGTGCTTTAATTTGATCGGCTAGATACTCAGTACGCCGGTAAGCCGTTAGAATAACGGTTATACCACCAGGGCTGGGTTGAGAGAACTCGGCAGCAGTGCGACCAAAGGTAATGGTATTCGTCGTGTGGCTGATATTTTTCTTCCAGAGGTTACCCAATCTGACACGAAAAAATCCAATCACGCGAGTGTCCCACCACCATTTAATCTTTTGCTTAACAGTTTTGCTATATTTTTCTACCATTGATCAACCTAAACTCTGATTGCCACCAGATATATCATATAAAGTTTTAACAACGCATAATGTTGCTGTTCATGAGCTTTGAATTCTTGAGGGCATTGTATCTGGATCATGGTTTCATTGTCAGTCGCTATCTCCAGCAACAAATATCTTTTCTTCTATAACCTCGATAAACACCTTAGCCTGTTGCAACGACCAAGTCGCTTGCTCAATATCAATAGCTGTTCCAAGGTAGTCCGCCATCAACCGAATATCTTCTACTTTATTAAATGATCGGCCAAGCTCTTTGGGTAATAGTCCTGTTTTTACCATGTGCAAACTGAAAGCAGAAATCAGGCCGCTGTGTGTTTTTGTTGTGATAGCAATTTCTTCGAAATTGCTTGCAATCAATGCGGCGCGTGAAGCGTCAAACATAGCATAGTAGGCTCTGTTACACGTACCGTCAGCATCCTTTTCAGCCAATAGCAACTGTGACGAAGCAAGCGCTCGCCTAGCTTTTATCATGAGTTCGCCGGCAGTAATCACAATACAACTCCTTCTCGTTGAATGTTTTTTATGAGGTAAGGATTGCTGTATTGTTCAGGATGTCGCCACTCGTTTTGCCAAATAGGCAGTGCTTGTATCCTCATGCCAGTTTCCAGCAGGATATCGTAGGCGATATCATCCATTTTCAGTTTGAGGCTGAAAAAGTCGCCACTTGCCTCTTTCATTAAAATAGCAAGATCGATATCGCTTTCATCGTGATCATCACCCCGAGCCCGGCTACCAAACATTAATACATTCTGGATAGAAAATTTTCTCTTAACCTCTTTTATAAACAAGCTTGTTGCCTGTTTGCTTGATCGTTGAATCATCGTGTTACACCTCTTTTATTTAAGGCCCCATGCTTCTGCATTAAAACAAAAACGCTTCGTATTTCGCAATAAGATTTAGACCATCCTCCAGATTTAGCTATAATGATCCGTTTTTGCATTCCAATGCGTTTATTTAGACTGTCTAATTCACAACATGAAACTGATTCGAGGCCTATACAATATACCCCCGAACCTCAAAGGAAGTGTCGTCAGCATTGGTAATTTTGATGGCATTCACTTAGGGCATCAGCAGGTCATTCGTCAATTAACAGAGAAAGCAACTGAGCTTGAACTGCCCTCAATCGTTGTAACTTTTGAGCCACAGCCTCCCGAATATTTTTCAGAAGAGACTGCGCCATCGCGCTTGACGCGTTTTCGTGAAAAGTTTCAGGCATTGAGTAAATTCTCCGTTAATTACCTGTTTTATTTGCGCTTTGATGCCGCAATGGTGGCTCTGTCTGCTGAAGAGTTTGTTCAAAAAGTACTGATTGATGGGCTGAACGTGCGCTATCTGGTCGTTGGCGATGACTTTCGCTTCGGCTATCGCCGCCAGGGTGACTTTGCCCTATTGAAAAGTATGGGTGAAAAATCAGGGTTTCAGGTGGTGCAGATGAACTGCTTTAATATGGAGCAGCAACGCGTCAGCAGCACTCGAATTCGCCGCGCACTCATCCAGGGTGATTTAACCACCGCTGAAGAATTGTTAGGTCGCCCCTATCGAATCAGTGGACGTGTTGCGCATGGTGATAAGCTGGGTCGTACACTGGGCTTTCCCACTGCGAATATTCATCTGCATCGCAAAACCACGCCACTCAGCGGAATTTATGCCGTTGAAGTGTTTGGTTTAAAAAAAGAGCCGGTGATCGGTGCGGCCAGCATCGGCACCAGGCCGACAGTGGGCGGCAAACAATATTTACTGGAAATTCACCTGCTCGATTTTTCAGAAGATATTTATGGACACTATGTTGATGTGGATTTTAAATATAAACTACGCGAAGAATTACACTTTGAATCCATCGAAATTTTAAAACAGCAAATTAAAAAAGATGTTGCCGATGTTCGGCAACTGATGAACATTAGATTAGATACACAAGAGAACTGTTGTGGCCAATAATTACAAAGAGACATTGAATCTTCCAAAAACAGCTTTCGCTATGAAAGCGAATCTGGCAAATCGTGAGCCACAGATGCTCAAAAGCTGGAGTGAAAAAACACTCTATAAAAAGTTGAGAGAGGCACGCGCCGGTGCAAAAAAATACATTTTGCATGACGGCCCTCCTTATGCAAACGGCGATATTCATATTGGCCATGCCGTTAATAAAATTCTTAAAGATATTATTATCAAATCCAAATCACTGAGTGGTTTTGATGCCCCTTATGTGCCGGGTTGGGATTGTCATGGCCTGCCCATTGAGCTGATGGTTGAAAAAAAGGTTGGCAAAGTGGGTCAAAAAATCGATGCCAAAACCTTTCGCAAGGCCTGCAGTGAATACGCCAGCAAACAGGTCGACAAACAGCGGGAAGATTTTATTCGTCTCGGTGTCTGGGGCGATTGGGATCAACCTTACCTCACGATGGATTTCTCATTTGAAGCCGATATCATTCGCAGTTTGGGGCGCATCGTTAAAACCGGCCATCTGCACAAAGGTGCCAAACCGGTTCACTGGTGCCCTGGCTGTGGCTCGGCGCTGGCAGAGGCTGAAGTCGAACACCAGGATAAAACCTCACCGGCCATTGATGTACGCTTCCAGTTTTGTGATATTGAGGCTTTTTTCAAGCAAAGCAATATCGACAAACGCGGCAGCGGCCCACTCTCAACCGTCATCTGGACGACCACGCCGTGGACCTTGCCAGCCAACCAGGCTGTCGCTCTGAATCCAGAGCTTGATTACGTACTGCTGCAACTGGATGGCGAACAGCTGCTGCTCGCCGAAGCGTTATATGAAACCGTTCTGCAACGTGCTGGTATTGAAAGCCATGAAGTATTAGGTCGCTGCAAAGGGGCTGATCTGGAAAGCTTGCAACTGCAACATCCATTTTATGAGCGCAATGTTCCCGTCATTCTTGGGGAGCACGTCACTACCGAGGCGGGTACAGGCGCAGTTCATACCGCTCCCGGCCACGGTGTTGATGACTTTATTGCAGGCAAAGCCTATGACTTGCCGATTGATAATCCCGTCGGTGGTGATGGCTGTTTTCTACCCGGCACGGAACTATTCGCCGGTGAGTTTGCGTTCAAAGCCAATGACCATGTGATTGAAGTATTAAAAGAACGCGGCGCACTGTTGCACTCTGAAGCCATTCGCCACAGCTATCCACACTGCTGGCGACATAAAACTCCCGTCATGTTTCGCGCCACACCACAATGGTTTATCAGTATGGAGCAAAACGGCTTACGTGATGCCGCACTTGGTGCTGTCAAAAACGTGCAATGGATGCCAAGCTGGGGAGAGGCGCGTATCGAAGGCATGATAAAAAGCCGCCCCGACTGGTGTATTTCACGCCAACGCACATGGGGCGTACCGATTGCACTGCTGATCCATAAAGAGAGTGGCGAACTGCACCCTGATACCGAAGCCTTAATTGAAACGGTTGCTCAAAAAGTTGAGCAGCAAGGCATTGATGCATGGTTTGATATGGATGTCAGCGATCTGCTGAATGAGGATGCAGATCAATATGAAAAAGTGACCGACACACTCGATGTCTGGTTTGATTCGGGTGTCTCTCATGCCTGTGTGCTGGAACGTCGGGATACACTGAATACCCCCGCCGATCTTTATCTGGAAGGCTCAGACCAACATCGCGGCTGGTTTCAATCGTCACTCATCAGTGCTGTCGCCATGCATGGTGAAGCACCCTATCGCAATGTGTTGACACACGGTTTCACTGTGGATGCCAAAGGCCGCAAGATGTCCAAATCTGAGGGCAATACCATTGCGCCCCAGAAAATTGTCAAAAATCTGGGGGCGGATATTATTCGTTTGTGGGTCGCGGCGACAGATTACACCACCGAGATGCACGTTTCGGATGAAATTCTGAAACGCACTGCTGACACCTATCGCCGCCTGCGTAATACCGCCCGATTCTTACTGTCGAACCTGGCCGGTTTTGAACCTGAAAAAAATAGTGTCGCTCCAAATGAGATGCTGGCACTGGATCGCTGGGCAGTATGCCGAGCCATGCAGTTACAAGATGAGCTGATAGGAGCTTATGATACTTTTGAATTTCATCAAATATATCAAAAAGTACACCACTTTTGTGCAGTTGAATTAGGTGGTTTTTATCTGGACATCATTAAAGACCGTCAATACACCACGCAAGAAAACAGCCTGGCTCGGCGCTCGGCACAAACAGCGATGTATCACATTATCGAAATGCTCACTCGCTGGTTAGCGCCTATCTTGAGTTTCACCGCCGATGAAATCTGGCCATTTATTCCAGGCAAACGCAATGAATCGGTTTTCCTCAATGAGTGGTATAAACCAAAGGGGTCAGAGTCGATTGATCCTTCCTCTCAAGAAACCAGCTCATCCAGACAGGGATCAATCGACTCTGACCCCTTTGGTTTCTGGGATCAAATTATTACAGCACGTGAAGCTGTGAGTAAAACTCTTGAGGGATTACGTATCAATGGTGATATCGGCTCACCGCTTGATGCTGAAATTGATCTCTACTGTGATGCCGAACTGCTGAAAAAATTATCTCAACTGGGCGATGAACTACGCTTTGTTCTGATTACATCCTATGCCCGAATTCATCCGTTGGAGAATAAGCCCGAAGATGCTGTTCAAAGCCAGATGGATGGATTATGGATTGTAGCCAAGCCTTCGACTTTTGATAAGTGTGTACGCTGCTGGCACCACCGTGAAGATGTCGGCACTCATAACGAACACCCGGAACTCTGTGGCCGTTGCATTGAAAACGTAGCTGGTCAAGGTGAAAAGAGGAAATTCGCATGATCTCTGATAAGCAAAAAAACAGACTGGGAGGGCTGGTCTGGTTATGGCTGACTCTTTTAATCGTAGCTTTGGATCAATGGACTAAGTTTTTGGCCGAAGCCAATCTTGTCTACCTTGAACCGGTGCCTATCATGCCTTCATTCAACTTGATGCTGGCTTATAATAAAGGAGCCGCTTTCAGCTTTCTCAGTGATGCTGGTGGCTGGCAGCGCTGGTTTTTTACTGCCGCCAAACTCATCGTCAGTGCCATTATCATTTACTGGTTATACACATTAAAATCCAGCCAAAAATGGCTTGCGATTGCACTGGCTCTGATTTTAGCCGGCGCAATCGGTAATGTCTGGGATCGCATCCAGCTAGGCCATGTAGTCGATTTTATTCAACTTTATTACCAATCATGGTACTGGCCTGCATTTAATATCGCAGATTCAGCCATTGTTGTGGGTGCAATCATGCTTATTATTGATACCTTTAGAAAACAGCCTGAACAGTCATGAAAATTATACTTGCCAATCCTCGCGGCTTTTGTGCCGGAGTCAATCGTGCTATTGAAATAGTAGAGCGAGCACTGGAACTTCACGGTGCCCCTATTTATGTACGCCATGAAGTGGTTCACAATAAATTTGTGGTGAATAATTTACGCAAACGGGGAGCTATTTTTGTTGATGAACTTGATGAAGTGCCTGCCGATGCTACTGTGATATTCAGTGCTCATGGTGTTTCAAAAGCGGTACGACAGGAAGCCGAGAGACGTAAACTAAAAGTATTTGATGCCACTTGCCCACTCGTTACCAAAGTACATTTAGCGGTTGAGCGCCACAGTAACGAAGCACGCAACGTTATTTTGATTGGTCATGCAGGTCACCCTGAAGTGGAAGGCACGTTAGGGCAATATGAAAGAAGAGATAACACCGCTACCATTCATATCGTCGAAACACCAGAGGATGTCGCCAGGCTCGATCTGGATAGCTCGTCAAACATCGCTTACTCTACCCAAACAACGCTTTCGATGGATGATACATCCAGAACCATTGAAGCCCTGCGCCAGCGTTACCCAAAAGTTGCCGGACCCAAAAAAAATGACATCTGTTATGCCACCCAAAACCGGCAGGATGCGGTCAAGCAACTCGCACAGCAATGTGATCTGGTGCTTGTCGTCGGCTCTAAAAACAGCTCAAACTCAAACCGTTTAAGAGAAATTTCCCAAAAACTCGGAACAGACTCTTACCTCATTGATGGCCCGGAAGATATTGACGAAAACTGGTTAACTGGTAAAGAATCAATTGGCATTACTGCTGGAGCCTCTGCACCTGAGTTACTTGTAGAGTTCGTTATTGAGCATCTTAAAGGGCTCGGTGCGGACAGCGTTACAGAAGCTGAAGGCGAGCCGGAAACAACGATATTTCCCTTGCCATCAGAACTGCGCCGATTAACGTAACCATGTTGGAGCGCATTACAACGACGATCGAAGCATTCAGCGAATGGAGTGGCCGAACCACCGCATGGCTGGTTTTAGTGATTGTGCTGCTCATCTGTTATGACGTAATGATGCGTTATCTGTTTCACAGTGGCTCTGTGGCACTTCAGGAGCTGGAGTGGCATCTATTCGCTTTGCTGTTTTTACTCAGTGCCGCCTATACCTTCAAGCATGATGAGCATGTGCGCGTCGATCTGTTTTATCGCAGCCGCTGGATGAATGATTACCGCCGTGCATGGATTGACCTGCTGGGCAACCTGTTTTTTCTGCTGCCCTTTTCTGTTCTGATTATCTATAGCAGCTGGCCTTTTGTTCTTAATTCCTGGCAATTTTCAGAGACCTCACCTGATCCTGGCGGGTTACCCTACCGCTATCTATTGAAAGCTGCAATTCCTCTAGCCTTTTTTATGTTGGCGCTGCAAGGTATTGCGCATATTTCACGTTGCCTACAAATAATATCGGGAAAATCCGAACCCATTAAAACTGAGAGACAAAATTGATGGAAATGGAAGTTTGGGCACTGATCATGTTCGGTGTCGCCATTGTATTGCTGTTAATCGGCTTTCCTGTTGCATTTACTTTAGGCGCTGTTTCCCTGCTGTTTGGTAGTATTTTTCTGGGCCTCGACTTTTTCAATATGTTGCCCATGCGAATCTGGGGCATCATGACTAATTTCACGCTACTGGCGGTTCCCCTGTTTGTATTTATGGGCGTGATGCTGGAAAAATCGGGAATTGCCGAAGAGCTTCTGGAGACAATGGGGCTGCTGTTTCGTCGCATAAAAGGTGGGCTGGCAATCTCGATTGTCTGCGTCGGTGCGCTGCTTGCTGCAACGACAGGCGTTGTCGGTGCTACTGTGGTTACTATGGGCGTGATTGCACTGCCTGTTTTGTTAAAGCATGGCTATCGCCCAGAGCTAGCCACAGGCACTATTGCCGCATCGGGAACATTAGGGCAAATCGTCCCGCCGAGTATTATTTTAGTGCTATTGGGGGATGTGATGGGTGTTCCCGTCGGCCAACTATTTATGGGTGCGATCACCCCGGCACTGCTGCTGATTCTGTTATTTATTTTATACATTGTCATCGTTGCCTGGCTCAAACCGAACGATGCGCCTGCTATTAAACATGAAGCAACTGATGATGGTAAAGTTCATGATTTGTGGTTACGTGTACTTAAAGGATTAGTTCCGCCACTTTTGCTTATTTTTGCTGTATTAGGCTCCATCTTTTTTGGTATCGCCTCCCCAACAGAATCAGCTGCCGTCGGTGCATTGGGCGCGATGATTCTTGCAGCCATTCGCCATCGTCTTAAATTGGAAGCGCTTAAAAATGCCATGCAACAGACATCACGTCTCACCAGCATGGTCTTTTTTATATTGATCGGTGCAACCGCTTTTGGACTGGTTTTTCGCGGAATGGGCGGCGACATGCTTGTTGAAGAGCTGCTGGTAGATCTTCCCGGAGGTGAGTGGACTTTTCTTGCGATCAGTATGTTACTGATTTTTATACTGGGATTTTTTCTGGACTTTCTGGAAATCTGCTTTATCGTCGTTCCTATTTTAGCGCCGATTGCCCAGTTGATGGATATCAATATGTTGTGGTTTGCAGTGCTCATCGCCATGAACCTGCAAACCTCTTTTTTGACTCCACCCTTTGGTTTTTCACTGTTTTACCTAAAGGCCTCAGCGCCTCCGGAAATCAAAATCACACAGATTTACCGAGGCATTATTCCTTTTGTAATGATCCAGGTGATTGCTCTGGCGCTATTATTATATTTCCCGCAGATATCACTATGGCTACCTGATATGATGGATGCTTTTCAGGGGTATTAAAGGCTTCATAACTTCAACGCCCTGGCATACGCCCCCTCTGAGATTTCACCCCATGCACTATTAGACTGGCGAAATGCTTCATAAGCATCGTATACTTTTTTGAACTTGGCATCTTTGGCGGCCTCTTCTGTCAGCACCTCTTGAGTAAACTTGTGCAGCTGCTTGATCACTTCATCAGGAAATGCAATGACATTGACTTTATACTTGTTTTTCAAGGTTTGCAGTGCTTCCAGATTACGTGCTTCAAATTCGGACAGCATATTCAAATTGACCGCCATCGCCGCCGTTTTAACAATCAGCTGCAAATCTTTCGGTAAACTTTTCCAGGCTTTTTCATTAATCATCAATTCCAGCATTGGGCCTGGCTCGTGCCAACCAGGGTAATAATAATATTTTGCCGCACGATAAAGCCCTAAGCGTAAATCATGAAATGGCCCCACCCATTCTGTCGCATCAATCGTGCCTCGCTCCAGAGCGGTATAAATCTCACCACCTGCCATGAGCACAGGGTTGACACCTGCTTTCGCCATAACCTTGCTACCCAACCCCGGGATACGCATTTTCAGGCCTTTAAGATCATTGACGCTGTTGATTTTTTTACGAAACCACCCGCCCATCTGAACCCCTGAGCTACCCATTGGAAATGCGACGAGTCCGTAGGGTCTATAAATTTCATGCCACAGGTCAAGGCCACCACCATGATACAGCCAGGCATTCATACCTTGTGTATTCATGCCAAAAGGTACCGCTGTAAAAAATTGTGCAGCAGGGACTTTTCCTGACCAGTAGTAAGCCGCACTGTGCCCCATTTCAACCGAGCCTTGAGAAACCGCATCAAAAGCCTGCATTGGAGGAACCAGCTCTCCACCCGCAAACGTCTGAATAGTCAGGCGACCACCACTCATTTTTCGTACTTCACGGGCGAAGCGTTTTACACCATCTTGAAAGATAGGAAAGTTAGGCGGCCATGTTGTCACCATTTTCCAGTTAAAACGCTTGGCTGCATGGCTCTGCGATGTCGCCAACACCCCACCAGCAGCTAATGCTCCGACCCCCGCCCGCTTAAAAAACTCACGACGTTTCATACTACTTCCCCCCCAAATTTAAAAATTAATTTTGTAAAAAATATACAAGACAGTAAAAAAAGCATAATCTGTTTGCAATGTGTAAAGTTTTTCATAATGATACAGTTTTATTGCGGTGCTTTTTGGTTAATACAAGAAAAATCCAGATACGATCATGTCACAATACCTCAACAGAAAAGCAAACTTCAAAGAGATTCGCAGTCGCTTTATTTTTATCACAACCCTCGCTTTCCTCCTTATTCCACTGACTTGTCTGGTATTGGCAGACTATACAGGGCTATTTGACTCTTATTCACACTACCCGTTATGGAAACAAAATCTGATATGGATTATTGCGGTCGGAATGTTTGCAGTTTCCCGCATTCATTTTTGGCGCTTTATGAATATTTTCCAGAAAGCCTTCGAAGAGGAGTCTCTTACAAATACAAGAGTTTCACTTCGACTTAATAGAAGCCTGGCACGCTTTCACATTAACTACTGGGGACTGTTACTTCACTATGTGATTTTTAGTGTGCTCGCATTTTATATCACAACCACACACCTGAATGACTATTCCGCACGACTTTCAGAAACAGCAACCTTTGCTATACTCTATCTCGCCGTTACCGCCTTAATCGGCATACCGCTCTATTTTCAGGCCTTTAACAAGCTCGGACGATTGATTGCCTACATTGAGCTTGACCGTATTCGGGTCGGCTTGAAAATGCGAACAATAATACTCGGCGGTATTTACCCGCTACTGACCAGTGCTGTTCTTCTCGGTTATATATCCTGGCGGACAGGTGAGTTCAAAACCGAGTTTTTCCTGGCATGGTTTGGTTTAGGCATCACCACACTCATGGTTGCACTACTTTCATTAAGAGGCATTACCCAGGCACTGCAGCCCGTTATCAGACTGTTAAAAACAACAGGCGCGGAAAACCATTCACGTAACCTGCTTGCAGAACAACTCACGCCCCAGTCCAGTGATGAAATCGGTTATTTAACCCAAAAGCTCAGTGCCTTGCTTCAAACTTTAGGAGACCAGGATGAAAAGCTGACGTATCAAATTGAACACGACTCACTCACAGGTCTTTATAATCGCCACTATTTCAATGCTGCACTTGAAAAGCTCATTGCGCGTGTTGCTCACCGCGACATTCAATGCATGCTTTTTTACATTGATCTCGATCGCTTCAAAGAGGTCAACGATACACTGGGCCACGCCTCAGGTGATCGTTTGTTAATCGAGTGCGCTCGAATGATGGAGACTCATACACGAGACGGTGACTTGCTGGCTCGCCTTGGCGGCGATGAATTTGCCATCATACTTCACAACACCAACAATGAAAAAGCCGAGCACATTTCGAGTAATTTGTTAGCTATGTTTGAAGAGTACCGCTTTGTTGAAGATGGGCGAACATTTAATATCAGCTGCAGTATCGGTATGGCTTTAATTAATCATACCAGCCAGTCTGTAGAAGAGGTTCTTTCGCAAGCGGACCAGGCCTGCCATACAGCAAAAACAGCGGGACGTAATCAGGCAAAATTTTACGAACCCAATGACTCGGATGATATATCCGAGTTTAATATTGATACGGGCTGGGCCGGACGTGTTCGGCATATGCTTGATAATGATGATCACTTGCAACTGGTCTATCAGCCTATTATTTCCATCCCGAATGGTAAAGTACTGGAATTTGAAGTGCTCATGCGCATGATCACCAACAGTGGCAAAACAGTCCTGCCTGGCGGCTTTATACCGGCAGCTGAACGCTTTGACCTGATCCACCGTATCGACAGGGTCACCACCCGAAAAGCCATCACCCAGCTGACTAAAATGGACTCAAAAACCTCTTTTGCCATCAATCTTTCGGGTCACTCACTGGAAGATGATGAATTATTACCATTGATTCGTCATCAAGTTGAGATCACAGGCATTGATGCCTCTCGCCTCACTTTTGAAGTCAATGAAAGTGCCGTTATCGCCAATATGAATGCTGCTTCAAAATTTATCCATGAACTGAAAAATATCGGCTGTCATTTTGCTCTGGATGATTTTGGCTCTGGATTCAGCTCTTTTTATTATCTGAAACATCTGCCTATCGACAAAGTTAAAATAGATGGTTCGCTGATACGTGACTTAATAAACAACAGGGTGAACCAGGCCATGGTGCAATCCATTCACCAGATTGCTCATGCAATGGACAAACAGACGATAGCAGAGTCGGTTGAAAATGAAGAAACCTTTCAATTACTAAAAGGTTTTGGTATCGACTTTGCACAAGGCCATTTCATTGGCAAGCCGGGCAAAGATATTCATAACTTTAAAGAAGGCTTGGTCGCCACACTGCCCTTCACAACAAGTGAAAAGAAGCAGCGGTTATTATAGCTATAGCGTTTCTAGTTTCGCATACGCCAGAACCAACCATTTGCAGCCATGGGTATCAAAATTAACCTGAACACGCGCATGGTTGCCATCGCCCTCAAAGTTTATCACCACACCTGATCCAAACTTGGCGTGAGAAACTGACTGCCCCAAATTTAATCCCCCAATCTGTGAAGATGGTTTTTTAATCGGTGAGTTGAAAGCAGAATTCATACTTGATGGCCGCACTGCCCCATAATTTTGACGAACCTCCTCAAGCAACTCATCAGGAATTTCACGCACAAAGCGGGACAATTGAGGATAATGATCTTCACCATAAAGCCGTCGATGTTCTGTATGACACAAAATCAGCTGCTTACGCGCGCGAGTCACACCGACATAACAGAGCCGACGCTCCTCTTCGAGCTGCCTCGGCTCCATGCTGGAGCGTTTATGAGGAAACAACCCTTCCTCCAGGCCACACATAAATACAACTGGAAACTCCAGCCCTTTTGCGGAGTGCAACGTCATCAACTGCACACAATCATCGCCAGGTTCACTTTGTGATTCACCCGCTTCCAGTGCGGCATGGGCTAAAAATGCATCAAGGAGATCCATCTCTGTCTCTTCAGCATCATCGCTCGGCTTAAAGTAACGAGCCGCCGTGACTAGTTCACCCAGATTTTCAACTCGGGTCTGACCCTTTTCGCCTTTCTCTTTTTTATAATGGTCAATCAGACCACTTTGCTGAATTGTCTGCTCAACCCGTTCATGCAGCAACAAGCTATCCGTGCCTTCATCCATTTGATCAATCAGACTGAGAAAAACCTTCACCGCATTTCCAGCGCGTGCGGTCAACTCATTTTCAGCCACCACAAACTGAGCGGCTCGCCACATAGAGGTGACTTGCTCACGCGCTATCGTGCGAATAATATCCAGTGTCCTTTGGCCGATGCCTCGGGTCGGTGTATTAACCACACGCTCAAATGATGTGTCATCATCACGGTTTTTGAGCAGCCGCAAATATGCCATCGCATCTTTGATTTCAGCGCGTTCAAAAAACCGCAATCCACCATAAATACGATACGGCAGTCCCGCACGAATCAGTGCCTCTTCAAGCACACGGGATTGGGCATTTGAGCGGTATAACAGCGCAAAGTCATTGCGTGAATAGCCCTCTGATTCCGATAGTTTTTGAATACGCTCAGCGACAAATTGCGCTTCATCCAATTCATTTAAAGCCCGATAAAGCAAGATCGGCTCGCCTTGCCCATCCGCCGTCCAGAGCTTTTTGCCCATACGATTTTCATTTTTTTCAATAATTGCATTGGCCGCAGATAAAATATTACTTGTCGAGCGATAGTTTTGTTCCAGACGAATCACACCGACATTTGAAAAATCCTCATTGAGGCGCTGAATGTTTTCAATTTTTGCACCCCGCCAGCCATAGATAGATTGATCATCATCACCCACAGCAAATAACTTACCTTCTTTGCCTACCAACAAGCGCAGCCAAGCGTATTGCAACGTATTCGTATCTTGAAACTCATCCACCAAAATATGGCGAAAGCGATTTTGATAGTGCGCAAGCAACGTCGGACTATCGCGTAGCAGTTCATGAGCTCGCAATAGCAGTTCAGCAAAATCGACCACGCCACTCTTTTGGCACGACGCTTCATAAGCCTGATAAATTTCAATCAGCTTTCTTTCTTGAAAATCACCATTATCATCAAGATACTGAGGACGCAGTCCTTCATCTTTTTTGCCATTGATGTACCACTGAGATTGGCGCGGCGGCCAGCGCGTATCGTCCAGTTCAAGTGCCTTATGCACTCGTTTCACAATGCGAAACTGATCTTCTGAATCAAGAATCTGAAATGTTTTAGGCAGGTTGGCATCTGTCCAATGGGTACGCAATAAGCGGTGGGCAATGCCATGAAACGTGCCTACCCACATGCCGCTGATTGGAATGCCTAACAAGCTATCAAGGCGCACGCGCATTTCAGCCGCTGCTTTATTGGTAAAAGTCACCGCTAAAACACCAAACGGTGACGCTCCTTCAACACGCATTAGCCATGCAATGCGATGCACCAGTACACGCGTTTTACCACTGCCGGCACCGGCAAGTACCAAGCGATGTTCAACGGGGGAAGAGACCGCTTCGCGTTGCGCATCATTTAATGAATCGAGAAGATAAGAGACATCCATCGTAAATTTACCAGGTTATTGCAACATCTAAACGGCGAGCGATCTGGCGTGCTGCGTCATTAGCCATTGCGCGATACAAATCTGACTCTTCTGCCTCAATAGCCAGCACGGCAGATTCATCAAACTGATAAGTACGCTTCAAAGTCACAGACTGCCGGGGCAAAATCATCTGGCTGGATACTTCAGTCTCTTTGCTATTATCAATCGCTGAAAAAGTCACCACATATTGAAGTTCATACTCTTCAACTTTTCCATCGCTGGCTACTGAGAGAACACGCCGGCCTCGATTTTCACTGACAATGGTTAATACGGACTGAGCTTCATCACGATTTTCAGTCAAGTTCAAATAGCCCTCAAGAGAGGTCATCAATGCACTATGTCGATCATTCGTCTGTACATAGATTGTTTGATCAACTTTTGTCACCACATCTTCACTGCCACGCAGACGAAAACCACATCCAGAAAGCAACAGCGCACATTGGCAAACAATCAATAACAGAACAATCGCCTGCCAACGGGATGCCTGGTTAAATAAGGTCTGTGGTTTCAGTTTCATCAGGACCTCTCAAACTTATGCATCACTCACAACAATATTAACTAAACGCCTGGGCACAACAATCACTTTTCTGATCACTTTACCTTCTAAAAAACGTTGAACATTTTCATCATCCTGAGCGATCGCTTCAATCACATCTTTTGTCGCATCTGTCGCGACACTAATACGACCACGCAGCTTTCCATTCACTTGAACCACCAGTTCGATGCTATCTTTGACTAATGCGGTTTTATCAACAACCGGCCATGGCGCAGTGATAACCGCCCCTTCACCGCCCAACGTTTGCCACAAACTATGGCTCACATGTGGCGTAATCGGTGATAATAACAATGTGGCTGTTTCCAAAGCCTCCTGCATCACTGCTCGACCTTGCTCAGATCGGTCTTCAAAGCGATAGAGTGCATTCAGCAGCTCCATCACAGAAGCGATCGCGGTATTAAACGTAAAGCGTTTACCCATATCATTGCTGACTTTGGTGATGGTTTCATGCGTTTGGCAACGCAGTGCTTTCTGCGGCGCATTCAGGCTCGCCACATCCAAAGCAGAAACGGCTCCATGACTGACATGGTCATACACCCGTTTCCACAAACGCTTTAGAAAACGTGAAGCACCATCCACGCCACTGTCCGCCCATTCCAATGATTGCTCCGGTGGCGCAGCAAACATTGTAAACAGGCGCACAGTATCCGCACCATACTTTTCAATCAGCCCTTGCGGATCGACCGTATTGCCTTTTGATTTAGACATCTTCGTGCCATCTTTCAGCACCATACCTTGAGTTAACAAATTAGCAAAGGGTTCGCCCTCTTTAACCAAACCCACATCACGCATCAATTTCTGGAAAAATCGCGCATAAAGCAGATGCAAAATGGCATGTTCAATTCCGCCCACATACTGATCCACCGGCAACCAGTAATCTGCGCGTTCATCCAGCATCGCTTGATCATTATCAGCACAGGTATAACGCGCGTAATACCATGATGATTCCATGAACGTATCAAACGTATCTGTTTCACGTTCCGCTTTACCGCCACACTTGGGGCAAGTCGTCTCATAAAACTCTGGCATTTTTTTAAGCGGTGAACCCACACCTTCAAACTCGACCTCTTCAGGCAGTTTTACGGGCAAATCTTCATCCGGCACTGCCACAGCACCACATTGATCACAATTAATAATCGGGATCGGTGCTCCCCAATAGCGCTGACGGGAAACACCCCAATCACGCAGACGATAATTGACCTGTCGCTGACCTTTATTCTCTTTTTCCAGCATCAGGGCAATCGCATCAAAAGCCGCCTCTGAACTCAAGCCATCAAACTGACCTGAATTAACCAGCAGACCTTTTTCAGTGAAGGCGTCTTCATCAATACTGCTCGAACTTCCATCCGCAGGCGCAATCACCTGACGAATGGGTAAATCATATTTTTTGGCAAACTCATAATCACGCTGATCATGTCCAGGAACCGACATCACCGCCCCCGTGCCATAGCCCATCAAAACGAAGTTGGCAACCCAAACAGGTATCTCTTCTCCCGTCACGGGATGAATCACTTTAATACCCAAATCCATGCCGCGCTTTTCCATGGTCTCAAGTGTAGCTTCGGCGACATCCATATTGGCGCACTCTTCGATGAACGCTTGCAGCTCTGTACTATTTTCCGCCGCTTTTAATGCCAGTGGGTGACCCGCCGCGACCGCAACATATGTCACACCCATCAGTGTATCCGGGCGTGTCGTGAATACGGTTAATGGTTCGTATAATTGAGTCGAGCTTTCTGCAATGGCAAACTCCAGCTCCAACCCAACGGAACGACCAATCCAGTTACGCTGCATGGTTCGAACCTGCTCGGGCCAGCCGTCTAACTTATCCAGATCTTCGAGCAACTCGTCCGCATAATCAGTGATTTTCAAAAACCACTGTGGAATCTCTTTGCGCTGCACGGTGGTATCACAACGCCAGCAACAGCCATCAACCACCTGCTCATTGGCTAAAACCGTCTGATCATTCGGGCACCAATTGACTGCGGACACTTTTTTATAGACCAGACCTTTTTCATACAGACGGGTAAATAGCCACTGTTCCCAGCGATAATAATCCGGCTGACAGGTCGCCAGCTCACGATCCCAGTCATAACCAAAACCGAGTCGCTTCAGTTGATCACGCATGTAAGCAACATTGTCACGCGTCCATGCCGCTGGGGGCACGTTATTTTTAAGGGCAGCATTTTCCGCAGGCAGGCCAAACGCATCCCATCCCATCGGCTGTAAAACGTTTTTCCCCTGCATTCGCTGATAGCGGCTGATCACATCACCAATGGTGTAGTTACGCACATGCCCCATGTGCAGACGACCACTGGGGTAAGGAAACATCGACAGGCAATAAAACTTTTCCCGATCAGGATCTTCAACCGCTTTAAAGCTCTCGTGCTCTTCCCAATACTGCTGCGCACTGCGCTCGATCTCTAATGGATTGTAATTCTCGTTCATGGCGGCCTGATTTTAACGTGTTCGATAAAAGCGGTGAGGATACCGCAGCTGGCAAACTGCCACAATCAGAGAGACGATATTCACATATAAAATTTTTTTAAAATTCAGAAAACTTTTTCCAACTTGGCGCGTTAGGTTCAGTGAGAGCAGAAGGAAGGATAGGTTGTTGCTCAACCTGAAACCAATTTGCGACACATATTATCGTCACAATAATAATGCCAATTTGAGGAAAAAGATCATGGAAACAAAAAATAATGACAAACGGCTATCTGGCTTAAAAGTAGCCATCAAAGCAACATTGATATCAACCCCACTATTGATTTCCGCATGTGGAGGGGGTGGTACGGGAGAAACACCAAAACCAATACCAGGACCAGGAACAGGACCAGAACCAAAAAATGATATAAAAGCAAATATCCAGGCCGCAACAGTACGGATTACTACCGTGGGTGATGCAATCATTCCAAACGGCTTAACAAGCATTGATATACAAAAGCGTGGCTGGGGCAGCGGATTCTTTATTGATGAAACAGGTTATATCGTCACCAACAATCACGTTGTAACCGGAGCGGGTCAGTTGTCCGTAGAGATCGATGGAGTTGATCTTCCTTATCCCGCAGAGCTTGTCGGCGTTGCAGAGTGTGAAGACTTGGCCGTCATCCGAACAACCATGGGAAACAATGGGTTCGAAGCATTAAAATGGTCTGATGCTAATCCTGAAATAAATATGAGCGTCGGCGCTTCCGGCTTTCCCAGCGATGTAAAAAATAGCGTGAATGAAGAGAGCGTTTATACTTTTACAACCGGCACTATCAATACCGATGTCAGATTGGGCTATACATCCTGGGCATCAACCTTTATGTTCGATCATAGTGCGAGAATTGCTTCCGGCAATTCAGGGGGACCTGTGATTGATATGGAGACAGGTGATGTACTAGGTGTTAACTACGCGAGCAACCCCTCTCGCTTCCATGCAATATCTTCATCAGAGGCCAAGAGAATCGTTAGCAATATCATTCAAGGCAACGACGTTCTCTCTATAGGAATATCTGCTGAAGTCGTTTTTAAATATGAAGATCAAAACGGCAATATGAAACTGGCATTTCAAAATAAGGTTCCTTATGGTGTCGATGCGCAACCTTATGGCGTATGGGTCAAAGGTGTTCAAGCAGGTGGAAAGGCCAAACGGATTGGTATCCAGGCGGGTGATATCATCACTGCTGTCGCAGGGGTTAAGTTACAGTTTGATCGATCTGATGACTCTACTGCAAGAGCGGCGAAAAGAACTTTAGGCAAATATTGCAACGTACTGAGAAGTAATAATCCTAACCGTGGAACCACACTCGATATTGAAATTATTCGCCCTAAAGCAGGCGGTGCCATTTGTGCCGGTGAGATTAATGGTGATCGATTGAGCCTGAAGCAAGACACAGCAATGCGTTGCCCTGAGCTGTCAAGCAATATCAATCCAGTAGAAACCCCCGTGGTTATTTCTGGTGAGTTGAACAGCAGTGACCCCCAATTTAACTGGCAAAATTTCAATGAAAGATACGTAGATCTATACACGATTGATGCGACATTAGAGGGTGAAGTCGTCGTAGAGATGCGCTCAAACGCTATAAATAGCGCTCTGAAGATTGCTCACATACTTCCGGGCGGTGAATATGCTTATGAATATTTCAATGAAGATAATTATGGCAAAGCCTTAAATGACAGAATCACATTCAATAAACAACGTGGGCATCAATATATCATCCTCGCTACCAGCGCCAATCCGTTAGAGACGGGGCCATACAAGTTACATTTCACTGGTTTCAGTAACTCAGAATTTCCACGCCATGGCTCATCAATAGACCTAATCAATTAAGGAACGTGCACGGAATAACTTCTGCAACTATGGCATAGAAATTTTGCTTCGGCTCAAACGATCTCAAGAGGCGCATAGCTGGCCTATGTAACGATTGAGATTGTTTGAGCCGGAGTAAAAGAGCAAGTCAGAGTGCAGAAGTTATTTCGTGAACGTTCTAATCTTGCAAACAACCATAATTAAGGCCAGTCAATGATCATGACTGGCCTTTTGGCTAAAGTGGGTAAAGGTTAAATATGCGCAATAGATACAAGTTCAACCCAAAGCATACGGCTCTCCTCATGACGCTATTTATTACGGCCTCGCTTATTCCAAAAACCAACGCCAGTCAGTTACAGGAGGCACGCATTCTTGGAGGATACAATTCAGCCCCAGGAGACTGGCCGTTTATGACAGCCCTCATACAAAAGTCAATCCTTCAAAAAAACAGTCAAAACAGTTTTTGCGGAGGCAGCTATATTGGCGGCCGATGGGTGCTCACTGCTGCGCACTGTGTCAAAAACAAAAAAGGCAGAATAATTTCCTCGCGCAACATAAAAGTCAATGTAGGTGCTCAAAACCTAACCACTGACAGAGATAATGTCATCAATGTCAGTCGTATTTGGGTGCATCCATCTTTTGAATATTCAACAATGGCTCATGACATCGCCCTCATCAAGTTACAAAAACAGCCCTCCAACGTATCTCCAGTCACTATTTTAGATGCCTATGAACTAGCCTTCGCAAACCAGACCTATGAAGCTGCTGTTATTCTTGGAAGAGGTTTGCAGCGCTATTATTCACCCGATGAACAGCAACGTGGCCAGGAACCAGCTCAGACAGAACTGTTTGAAGCTGAAACACAACTCATCCCGAAAAGCATGTGTAACGATGCATTCAATAGTTTCAAAGCGGCGAATAACCTCTCAGATTCCATACTGAAAACAGACCCTGTAGATGAATCAATGACCTGTGCAGGAAGCCCGACATGGACAACAGATACATGCCAGGGCGATAGCGGTGGGCCACTTTTGGTTCAGTATGGAAATGGTTATCGCCTCGCCGGAATTACCAGCTGGGGGCTTGGCTGTGGCATCCCCGGTTTATATAGCGTATACACGAAAGTGCCTGTTTACCTCGACTGGATAGAGGGAATTACAGACCTAAGCCTTGCTGATACTGATGATAACGCGGGAAAAAGCTATGTGCCGTCTATTGCAGATCACGAAGATTCGGGCGGTGGTGCACTGGAGTTATGGCTGATTGTGTTATCAGGTTTACTATGCACGTTCAGAAGATACAGAAAATTCTGGCTCTATTCAGGCAGAGCTGCTCAAGGCTTGGCTAAACATCCCTAATATCGGGTTAAAAAAACTCCGTCATACCCTGTCGGGCATAAGTAAGCGGAATGCACCCTGCCCAGACTTTATATCACTGCCATTAAGTTAGGGTCGCATCTGGTTCCCATGCTCCAGCGT
>WFXF01000029.1 GCA_015490755.1 Gammaproteobacteria bacterium | reverse complement strand
TTGGAAAAATTTATCTTTCGATATCATCGGCGTTGCATTGCACTTTTGCGTAGATAGTTTTGATGAACTTTTTGGTGTCGAATTTTTGACACGCAGGTATTATCAATGTTTAACTAGATCCATGTTCGACTTTTTTAACATGGAGGTTAAGGCCACATGTCGGCAAATCTATTGGTAATTGATTCTGATGAGCAGCGATCTGCTGCAATTAAAACGATTCTTGAGTTCAGCGAATATGGTGATGTTATTACATCGTCATATCATGGGTGGCAGGAAAAGGTGTGTCAGCCTGAATCTGTAATGGCTGTTTTGTTGGGGGGCACTGAATCTGAAGAACAGTTAATGACCGTTTTTTATGCATTGAAATCATGGAATGAATCCATTCCGATACTGCTTGTTGTGGATAAAACAGAAAAAAAATATGTCCCTGAAGCAATACAAAACAGTGTATTGGCAACCCTTACCTCTCCTCTTAAATACAGCGAACTCTCTCATGCTTTGAATTTGGTAAAAGTCGTTCGTAAAAAAAACAAGGCTGAAGGGGGACGGAATGCAGAGCTGTTTCGTAGCCTGGTTGGTAACAGCCGTGAAATTTTACAGGTAAGAAAACTGATCAAACAGGTCGCCAACACCGATGCTAATGTGCTGATTTTGGGCGAATCAGGAACAGGAAAAGAGGTTGTAGCCAGAAATCTTCACTATTTTTCAGGGCGGCGTGATCAGCCTTTTGTACCGATTAATTGTGGTGCTATTCCTGCAGATTTGTTGGAAAGTGAGCTGTTTGGTCATGAAAAAGGAGCCTTCACAGGAGCGATCAGTGCGCGTAAAGGGCGCTTTGAACTGGCTGAAGGTGGCACACTGTTTCTGGATGAAATCGGTGATATGAGCCTGCCGATGCAGGTGAAGTTGTTACGCGTACTGCAAGAGCGTGTATTTGAACGTGTGGGCAGCAACAAAAGCATCAGTGCGAATGTTCGTATTGTTGCTGCAACGCACCACGATTTGGAGAAAGCGATTGTTGAAGGGCGCTTTCGTGAGGATCTTTACTATCGCTTGAATGTGTTTCCCATTGATATGCCGCCACTGCGTGAACGCATTGAAGATATTCCTTTATTGGTCAATGAATTGATTGCACGTCTTGAAAATGATGGTAGCGGTACAGTACGTCTGACCAATGCTGCTATGATTGCTCTGTGCCAGTATGAATGGCCGGGGAATGTGCGTGAACTGGCAAACTTGATGGAGCGGTTGGCGATTATGTTCCCTTTTGAACAGGTGAATATACGTGATCTGCCTGCAAAATTTCGTAAAGATGACGAAGCATCACTGACTACAAATGTGGAGTTTAACCTGCCTCCTGAGGATATGAATTCAGCTTCTGTATCACCCCGTTTACCAAAAGATGGTGTGGACTTGAAGGAGTATCTGGCTCATCTGGAGCAGGATTTGATTACCCAGGCACTAGAAGAAGCTGAAGGCATTGTTGCTCATGCGGCTACTCTACTCGGTTTACGACGCACAACCCTGGTTGAAAAAATTCGCAAATATGAGTTACAGGCGACACCCGTAAATTAAAAAACTTCGTTCCTCAGTCAGTAAATTGACGATTTAATTTCTGTTTTATTCTAACCCAGTGATTCTTCACTGGATATTTTTTCTGGTATGTATTTTGCTTTTCGTATTTTATAACGAAAAGTGAGATACATACTATGAGCCAGTTAGCCAAACTTGACGATCATACAACTCAATCACTCGAACCAAAAATAGCTGTTTTTGATGGTTCAATGCATGATATGGGCTTGATGCAATCTGTTTTTGATTCTTTACCGAATGCAGTCGTGGTTCTGGATGGTGATGGTTATGTTCAGGCGTGTAATCTTGTCGCACAATCTCTATTTGGTGAAAATTTTCTCGGTGACCAATGGAGTGCGGTGATTCATCGTCTCTTTTCTCCTGTAGTGGAGCATGATAATCATGTTCGGTTACGCAGTGGCCGTTTATTGACTCTTGTCACATGCCCTTTGTCTTTAAAGCCAGGTCAAATTCTATTGTTTACTGATGTGACCGAGGTTCATGCTTCCGAAAGCGAAACTTTAACTTCTATTGTTGATGAAAACTCAGGAGTGGTGGCTGTTGATCGCGCAAGCCGTGAACTATTGGTTTTGGCTAAACGTGTGGCCATGAGTGATGTGACAGTTTTAATTTGTGGTGAAAGTGGTGTGGGTAAGGAGGTGATGGCCCGTTATATTCATCAACACTCCAGATGTGCTGATGGGCCTTTTGTGGCGATTAACTGTGCGGCTATTCCTGAAAATATGCTTGAAGCCATGTTGTTTGGTTATGAAAAAGGTGCTTTTACGGGGGCCTCTCAATCCTCATCGGGTAAATTTGAACAGGCACAAAATGGCACACTGTTGCTGGATGAAATTTCGGAAATGTCACTGGAGTTGCAGGCAAAGTTATTGCGTGTATTGCAAGAGCGGGAGGTTGAGCGGCTCGGTGGACGTAAAACAATTTCCCTGAATGTAAGGGTGTTGACAACTTCTAATCGCGACATGAAAGCAGAGGTGGCGGCTGGTCGTTTTCGTGAAGATCTGTTTTTTCGTTTGAATGTGTTCCCATTATTGGTGCTACCTTTACGAAAACGCACTGATGATATTTTACCGTTGGCTCAAAAAATTCTTAAAAATATTGCAAAGTCTAATGGCTGCAAAGTTCCTGTATTGGCAAAACCTGCGGAAAAATTGTTATTAAAACACCATTGGTGCGGTAATGTTCGTGAGCTGAATAACGTGTTGCAACGCGCAATGATTTTAAAAGAGCCACAGGCCACTAAAATAAATGTGAGTGACTTGCAGATTGAGTCATATGAAATGATGGCTCCAGTAAATGAAGCTGAAAGTTCAAAAAAATTAAATGAAAATCTTAAAGTTCATGAGTACGATTTAATTATGAAAACTTTAAAAGATGCGATGGGTGATCGATCAATTGTTGCAAAAAAACTCGGTATTAGTTCGCGAACTTTACGTTATAAACTGGCAAAAATGCGTGAACAGGGTATGGCTGTTTAGATACTGGAAATACTTAAAGGGAAAAAGCTATGAACGAAATCGACAGCAGTCAAATGTTATCTCAGCTGCGTAGTATGGCAGCACTTGCACAGGGTCAAAATGGTGAATCAAATTCAGTTGAAAAATCAACAGATTTTTCTGCGTTACTGGGCAATGCAGTTGATAAGGTGAATCAGATGCAAAAAACAGGGGGAGCTATGACCAAAGCGTTTGATGCGGGAGATCCTTCTGTATCGTTGGCAGAAACGATGATTGCAAGGCAAAAAGCGAGCATTGCTTTTGAGGCGATGAAGCAGATTCGCAACAAAATGGTTTCTGCGTATCAAGATATTATGAGTATGCCCATTTAAAATTTATGAGTGATTTTTGAATGGCTGAAAATAAACCGGGTAGCTTGGTCGCTTTTCAAGGGCTGAACAAGCTCACGATACTTCGGCAAATTGGTTTGATGGTTGGGCTGGCTGCCAGTGTAGCGATTGGTGTTGCTGTTGTGCTTTGGTCACAAGCCCCAAATTATCAGCAACTTTATAACGGGTTGTCTGAGACGGATATGGTCTCTGTTACAGCAGCTCTGCAAAGTAGTGGTGTTGATTTTAAGATGGTCCATGGATCGGGAACTGTGTTGGTACCTGCTGATCAGGTTCAAAAGCTTAAGTTATCCATGGCATCGCAAGGTTTGCCAGCAGGCAAGGCGACTGGGTTTGAGATTCTTGATCAGGAGCAAAGTTTTGGTACAAGCCAGTTTATCGAGAAAGTACGTTATCAGCGTGCATTGGAGGGGGAGCTGGCAAAAACAATCTCTTCTATGCGAAATGTTCAGTCAGCACGCGTCCATTTGGCACTGCCTAAGCAGTCCGTTTTTGTGCGTAACCGTAAACCTCCCACTGCTTCTGTTTTTGTGAATTTAGTTTCAGGAAGAAGTTTGTCGGAAGATCAGGTGGCAGCAATTGCACATCTGGTCGCTTCAAGTGTGCCCGATTTAACCAACGATAATATTAGTATCACAGACCATAAAGGGCGATTGTTGAGCGCTAAAAAGCGCTCTATGGGTATGGAGATGAACTCGGAGCAGTTTGAATATAAACATCGCCTGGAAAGTTATTATATTAAGCGCATTGAGGAAATTATTTCACCAATGGTTGGTATAGAAGGAGTTCGTGCTCAAGTGACGGCAGACCTTGATTTTACCGTATCCGAACTGACAGAAGAACGTTTTGAACCCGATCAGATGGCGATACGCAGCGAGCAAATTACTGAACGTCGCACACAGGGTGCGAATGGCATTGGAGGAGTGCCTGGTGCGCTCACGAATCAACCGCCGGAAGAGGCGGTTTTGGTTGATGGTGAAGCTGGTGTTGTGGGTGCTGTTGGAGAGGCTAAAAACAGCACTTCGAATTCAAGCCGTCGTGCAGTACGCAATTATGAACTCAATAAAAAAATCAGCCATACACGAAATCCTACAGGAACAGTGCAGCGCTTATCTGTTGCAGTGCTGGTTAATGAGCGTAGTAGTACTAATGAAGAAGGTGTTGTTGAAAGCCAGCCACTGACTGAAAATGAGATTGCCAATATTACAACTCTGGTTAAAGAGACGATTGGTTTTGATGAGGCGCGAGGGGATCGTGTGAGTGTGGTTAATGCCTCTTTTTATGTGCCTGAAGTTGGAGTTGTTCCAGAGGCTGGTTTGATGGATAACCCGATGCTGATTACGTTCAGTAAGCAGTTTTTGGGCTGGCTTATGGTCTTGATTCTGATTTTTGCTGTGCTTCGGCCTGTATTGCGTTCGCTGGCTGAAAAAGGAGTTGCCGCTCCGCCAGAGGCTGATGTTGCGGCACTACCTGATGGAAGTAATGATGGTGGTGCTGTTGGGCAGTTGGAAAACAGATCTGTTGCGGTTCAAGAGGAGCCATCTCCAAACGCCTTGGATAACAGAATGGTGGCAGCAAAAGCGATTGTTGATCAGGACCCTAAGCGGGTCGCACAAGTTGTGAAGGAGTGGATTTCTGAATAATGGCGGATGAGGCATTAAGTTCATTAGAAAAAGCGGCTGTTTTATTGCTATCTTTGGGTGAGGATAGTGCAGCAGAAGTGATGAAGTTTTTAGGGCCCAAAGAGGTACATAAAATAGGCTCTGCAATGGCTGAAATGAGGAAGGTAAGCAAGTCACAGGTTGAGCAGGTCATGGATAATTTTTTGGTTGCTGCCGGTAATGAAACTTCTATTGGTATGGGGGCCAATGATTATGTGCGCAAGGTGCTTGTCTCTGCATTGGGTGAAGATAAAGCGGGAAATCTGGTTGATCGCATCCTGATGGGGTCGTCAGTGACAGGGCTGGAGCAATTAAAATGGATGGATTCCCGCTCTATTGCTGAAATTATTCGTCTGGAGCACCCACAAATTATTGCCATTGTTCTGGCGTATCTTGACTCTGATCAATCGGCTGAAGTGTTGGCACAGTTTCCGGATCGTGTGCGAGAGGATGTGATTATGCGAGTGGCTGCACTGGATGGCATTCAACCGGCAGCACTGCACGAATTGAACATGATTATGGAGAAGCAGTTTTCGGGAAGTAATAACGTCAAATCTTCAGCTTTGGGGGGAGTGAAATGTGCGGCTGATATTCTTAATTTTGTAGATGGCAGTGTTGAGGAGCAGGTTTTAAACCATATCAAGGAGACGGATGAAGATATGGGGCAGCAAATTCAGGATCTTATGTTTGTTTTTGAGAATTTGAAAGAGCTGGATAATCGAGGTTATCAAACATTATTGCGTGAAATTTCAACAGACTCTCTGATTCTGGCATTAAAGGGTTCAGATGAAGAAATTAAAGAAAAATTCATTGGTAATATGTCGAAACGTGCTGCAGAAACTTTACGTGAAGATTTAGAGGCAAAAGGTGCGGTGAAATTAAGTGAAGTGGAGGCTGCACAAAAAGAGATTTTAGGGATTGCCAGACGTTTGGGTGAATCGGGTGAAATAAGTCTGGGTGGTAAGGGAGAAGAGCTTGTCGGTTGATGATAAAAAGCCCGTTTCCCGTCTGATTACAGCTGAAGGTTTCGGTGCGGTTCAGCGCTGGGAGCTTCCCACTGTAGGTGGGGCTATTGTCGATAAGCCTGAAGATGAACTGGAAGTTTCTATTCAGCAAAGAGCATCCCGACAAAAAATGTCAGAGAAACCTGTTACTGCGGGTCAGGTTGAAAAAATTCAAAAACAGGCATATCAGGAAGGGCTTGCGCTAGGTAAGAAAGAAGGTCTGAAAAAAGGTAAAAAAGAGGGGTATGAGTTCGGTGTTAAGCAGGGTCAGGCTGAGTCTCAAGAAAAAATCAAACAGTTTGAGAGTATTCTGCAAACATTGAGTGAGCCACTGTCTCAGCTGGATGATCTGGTTGAGCAGGAGCTGCTGTCACTGGTGGTGGCAATTTCACGGCAAGTTATTCGCCGTGAATTGAAAACTGATCCGGGCCAGGTGATTGCTGTGATTCGAGAGGCAGTGGGGGCGTTACCGCTAGCAGATGCAAAAGTTCGAGTCTTTCTTCACCCGGAAGATGCTGAATTAGTGCGTAAGGCATTGACGATGCCTGAAGATAAATATGCCTGGCAGGTTGTGGAAGATCCTGTGTTATCTCGCGGTGGTTGCAAGGTGGTGACAGAGACATCACAGATTGATGCCAGTCTGGATGCTCGTTTGACAGCTTTGGCGGCGGCGGTGTTTGGCGAAGGGCGGATCAGTGACTGAGGTGGCGGATCGCCGAACGATATGGCGAGAGCGTCTGAGTGCATGTCGAGAGCGCGTAAAAAAAACACCTTTGCTTGTTGTGGAAGGTCATTTGACACGTATGGTCGGTTTGACGATGGAGGCAGTAGGTGTACAGGCTGCGGTGGGTGAGTGCTGTTTGATTCGTGACTCATTGGGTCGAGCGATAGAGGCCGAAGTAGTCGGTTTTTCTGGAGATATTACCTATTTGATGCCAATGGAAGAGATTAGTGGCGTGGTGCCTAATGCCCGTGTGACACCAACAGGGAATGTGAGTGGGGTTACAGTGAGTAATGATCTGTTAGGGCGTGTGGTGGGTGGTCATGGTGAGCTGCTTGACGGTAAAGGAGCTTTGAAGTCATCAACTCGTGTGCCACTGACGGGACGCTTTATTAATCCGTTGTTACGAGAACCGGTTCGTACGCCATTGGATGTCGGGGTGCGTGCCATTAATGCACTTCTAACTGTTGGTCAGGGGCAGCGCATGGGGCTGTTTGCTGGTAGTGGTGTAGGTAAAAGTGTACTTCTGGGCATGATGACGCGATTTACCAAGGCGGACGTTGTGGTGGTTGGGTTGATTGGTGAGCGTGGTCGCGAAGTCAAAGAGTTTATCGAAAATATTTTAGGTGAGGAAGGTATGAGGCGGGCGGTGGTGATTGCTGTGCCTGCGGATCAATCTCCATTAAAGCGATTAAATGGAGCGATGCTGACAACCAGTATTGCGGAATACTTTCGGGATCAAGGGCTTCAAGTGCTCATGCTGATGGATTCTCTGACACGTTATGCGCAAGCGCAGCGTGAAATTGCTTTGGCTATTGGTGAGCCTCCAGCTACAAAAGGTTATCCCCCATCAGTATTTGCCAAGTTACCTGCGTTGGTCGAACGAGCCGGAACAGGTGGTGTAGGCGGTGGAGCGATTACAGCATTTTATACTGTTTTGACTGAAGGAGATGATCAGCAAGATCCCATTGCAGATTCTGCACGGGCCATTTTAGATGGACATATAGTTCTTTCCAGACAGATTGCAGAGATGGGGCAATATCCCGCGATTGATATTGAGGCATCAATCAGCCGAATCATGACGGAAATTGTGACACCCGGGCACCAGCAGCATGCTCGCCGTTTTAAACAAATCTACTCAACGTACCGACAAAATCAGGACTTGATTAATGTGGGGGCATATACCCAAGGTAGTGATCCGCGAATTGATGAGTCCATTATTTTTCAACCTCGCTTACGCTCCTTTTTGGAACAGAGTATTCACGAAGCGGTAGACTATGAGGCGAGCACACAGGGTTTGCATACATTAATAGAATCATCTGAAGCAAAGACAGTAAATGATAATGAAAAAGTCTAAACGGTTGTCAAAAATTGCATCGTTGATTGAAAATCAGGAGCGTCAAGCCGCTGAAATGGTGGGTGAAGCTCAAAAGGTGGCTGATGAGCGAAAAGCACGCTTTAATGAATTGGAGAGTTATCGTGATGAATACATTGCTAATTTTCAATCAAAAGTTGGTGGCACGCTGAATGTGACTCAGTTGAATGAATATCGCACATTTACTGCCCGGTTAAATAGTGCAGTCGAGCAGCAGGGGCAGTTGTTAAAGCAGAGCCAGGCTATCCTGGAAGAGAAAAAAAGGGTGTGGTTTGAAATACGCAATAAATATCAATCGATTGAAAAAGTGGCTGAGCGCAGTCGTGATGCCGAGCAGCTTGATGAGAGCCGTCAAGAGCAAAAAGAGACAGATGCTCGAAGTCGTGCGCCTAAGTCGGTGTATTAGGCCGGGCTAGTCCATTTATGAATATTCCCGATCTATGGCATCTAACCACTGTACTTTAATATGATCCCAGCTGTAATTTTGAATTGCAGCTTCGTCTCTTTCGGGAGGTGGCGTGTTGTTTAGCTGCTGTAGAATGTTTTGGAGCTGTTCCCCCCAGTGCTCTTCAGCCTTGATCAGATAGCCACTGCCTGTTTCTTGGATAATATCAGCAATGGCGGATTGGCTGGGTGCGATGGCAAGTATCGGTTTTCCTGTGAGTAAATAGTGGGGCAGTTTTGCGTGAACGATCGTCTTGCTGACGGGCAAGTCTTCGAGCACCAGTAACATGAAGTCACACTGAGCGATGATGCTTAGGCTGGTCGTGTGATCAAAGCTTCCATGAAACTGTAGACCATATTTTTGTTGGTAAATTTCTGGATTGTCTGTAATGCTTTCTGGTAAACCGCCGCAAATATGCAGTTCAATGTTTACCCCATTGATTTTGCAGTGCTCAATAGCTTCGAGAACTTTCTCTCCAGGCACTTTGGGTGCTTTGAACAGGTTTCCCAAAAAACCGATTGTAATGGTTTGGGGTGTGGCTTTCGTTATTTTTATTTTTGTATCACAATCTTTTAGTAAATCTTCGTTGTGAAATGGATGTGTGATCGCAATGACCTTGTTTGGCGGTACGTTAAACTGGGTTTCAAGTACCTTTTTGGCATATTGGTTCGTCGTGATATTTATGTCTGCCCGAGTAAATACCTCTGATTCAGTTCGGAGCAATTTTTTTTGCTGCCATCTTGGGGTTCTGGATGCGTAATTTTTATCCAGGCTCCAAAGGTCTTGCCAGTCCATAATCCATTTTATGGCAGGGAACTGTTTCTTTAGGTATAAACCCAGAAGGCATAAAGCATGGTTTGGAGCACATGTAATTAAACAGACCTCCAGGCCTTGAGCCAAATCTCTTTGAATTTGGTTACATAATTTCTTTTTAGCAGCGGCGACATATAAAATCGATGTCGATGGGAAAAAAATCTGTTGATCGATAAATTTTTTAAGCTTATTGAGTCCGAGTAAACGCAAAATACCAGTTGGGTTGGTGTAAGGGGAGATATTAAGACACTCTTTTCCAGCTTGCCCTTTTGTCGGGCAAACAAGAACCATTTTTGAAAAATGATCTTTAAGAGTAAAAACCCTGTTAACACGTTCATTAACCTCGTGTCGTTGTTGTGATGCAATAATGTAAACCGATTTTTTACTCATTTTTGATGCCTCACACCTTAGGGCTTTGCAAATCATTAAGAGGTTGGCGTTGTTGCCACATTAAATTAGCTTGTTGTATCGCTAATTCTGGAGTGCTGGCTCTATCCAATAATCGAAGTACAATTGCAGTGGTGCCTATCGTCGCAGCAATACCGTATTCATGATTAATATCGCCTTGCCAAACTTGTGCTAACCGGCTTGAGTCCATTGTGGAATCTTTCAGGTGACGTCTGTTAAAAAAAGCAGGCCACTCTTCAGTTGACATGATGCCGTGGTGAGAATAAAACACTTCGCAGCAGTCGTCTGGATTACGTTCGGCTTCGCCTCCTTCACCTTTAATAACAGCAATGTGAGCTTGATTATTGAGCGTGCATGCCTTTTGATGGATCTCTCGATATCCAGGGTGAAAAGTACCTAATAGTGAGTGAGCTGCATTCATTGGGTTGAGTGAACGTACTAATGTATTGATCGGTGAACGCAGGCCAAACAACTCTCGGTAATTAATGATCTCTTTTAAAACAGGGTGGAAATCTTCCAGACGAATAAAAGCAAAACCTCTGTTTTTGATATCTGTAGAAGCTTCATTCAATGAGGCGCTGGCATCAATGCCGAGTGATTTCAGTGCATCTTCGGGGTATATGCGCTGATCTTTAACGCCTGTCGTGCCGTGCATTAATATTTGAACACCATTTTGGGCGAGCAACAGTGCTGATAACAGGTACCAGGGAAGTTGGCGGCGTTTTCCTGCGTAGGTGGGCCAGTCGAGTTGAATTGATGAGCAGGAGGGTGTGGAAATAGTTTGGCGCGCTGCCTGGATAAAGCCCGCCAGCTCTTCAGGGCTCTCTTCTTTTATGCGTAAAAGCATTAAAAAAGCACCTAATTGTAACGGTTCTATTTTTTTTTCAAGAATAAGAGACATTGCCTCATAAGCTTCTTGTTGTGTGAGCGAGCGTGAGCCCTTTTTTCCTTTACCAAGTATCTGTATAAATTTTGCGAACTGGAGCCTAGGGTCAATCATATATATGTGAGGTCGTGTTGGTCGTTGTGTTTGATATTATATTAGAGATAAAAAAACCCCGTCATGACGGGGTTTTTTTAGAAGTTAGATTTTTTTGGGTGGATTAATCATCGCCACCGAAAAAGCCAAGCAGTTGTAACAAGCTCAGGAAGAGATTGTAGATGCTGACGTATAATGTAACGGTTGCCATGATATAGTTTGTTTCCGCACCGTGAACCATTTCACTGGTTTGATACAAGATCAAACCCGACATTAATAGTACAAACATGCCTGAAACGGCCAGTGAAAGCATTGGCATTTCAAAAAACATTGCGCCTAGACCTGCAAGAAACGCAACAATAATTCCGACCATTAAAAAACCACCCATAAAGCTGAAATCTTTACGGGTTGTGAGTGCGTAAGCAGAAAGGCCGAGGAAGATCGCACCCGTTGCGCCCAAAGCAGTCATAACGGTTTGAGAACCATTGGGCATGCTTAAGTACGAGCTTAAAATTGGACCAAGTGTGAGGCCCATGAAGCCTGTTAAAGCAAATACGCTGGCAAGACCCCATACACTGTTCTGTAATTTATGTGTTAAAAACAGTAGTCCAAAATAACCGACCAAAGTAATAATAAGGCCAGGGTGAGGGAGGTTCATGACCATAGAGATGCCCGCAGTGAAAGCGCTGAACAGTAAGGTCATAGACAGCAGTGTATAAGTATTGCGGATCAGTTTGTTTGTTGCAAAAGTTGTACTCTTGCTCTGTTCAATTGACGGTGTGTATTGAGCCATATCTCTCTCCATAAAAAATTGTGTTGTAGCGCAGTATATTTTAGCGAGGAGTTAAAATCTATAATTTTAGGCATATTTTCGGACTGCCTTGTTGAGTCCTTTAGTTGTATTGACAATATTTTCTAAAAAAGTTCTGGATTTTTGTGGTCGGTTTCGGTTAGTATTCGCGCACTTGGTCGCAACGGCCGGTTATTTATGGGAGAGGTGGCTGAGTGGCCGAAAGCGGCGGTCTTGAAAACCGTTGAGGGTTTGTCCCCTCCCAGGGTTCGAATCCCTGCCTCTCCGCCATATTTTATATTCGCTTCGAATTTTACTAATGTGAAAGATTTTTTACCTAGTGTGTTCTTGATGGGGCCAACAGCCTCCGGTAAAACGGATCTGGCGAAATTTCTGGTCGAAAAATTTCCATTTGAGATTATCAGTGTTGATTCAGCTCAAGTATATTCTGGAATGAATATAGGTACATCCAAACCAGATAGAGAGTTTCTTGAAAAAGTGCCACATCGCTTGATTGATCTATGTGATCCCGCTGAGCCTTATTCTGCCGCACAATTTCGTGTTGATGCCTTGCGAGCCATCGAAGAGATCTATTCAAATGGTAAAGTGCCTTTGCTGGCAGGAGGGACTATGCTCTATTTTCGTGCGTTAGAGCGTGGCCTTTCTCAATTGCCTGGAGCCGATGAAAGCGTTCGTGAAAAGCTGGAGGCAGAAGCGGCGGAGTTAGGTTGGGCGGCAATGCATGAACGTTTGGGAGCTGTTGATTCGGTTGCAGCTCAGCGCATTCACCCTAATGATCCGCAGCGGATTCAGCGTGCATTGGAAGTTTACGAAATAACGGGCGTTACACTAACGGAGCACTATGCAAGACAGTCAGCTCAGGTATTCCCCTGGTCGATATGCAAGATCATCGTGGCACCAGGTGATCGTGCTGTATTGCGCCAGCGCATTGAAAAGCGATTTTATGAAATGCTTGAGTTGGGGTTGGTCGATGAAGTTCGGGCACTTTATGAAAGAGGTGACCTTCATGCCGGGCTTCCTGCTTTGCGATCGGTTGGTTATCGTCAGGTGTGGCAATATCTGGATGGTGAAATCAGTTATGAAGATATGATCAGAGCTGGCGTTACGGCAACAGGCCAGTTAGCCAAGCGGCAAATGACCTGGTTGCGGTCTGAAAAAAATGCGACCTGGTTTGACAGTGCAGGTAGTGATTTTAAAAAAAATGTGTTGCAATTTGTCGGTGATGCCGTTATTTGTTGAAGTGGTAGTGTTATTTATACTTTGACTGGGGATATTGGACAAATATTTTCAGGCTGATTTTGGTGAGGGAAACGATAACCGTACGACTGGGTATCAAAGAGTAGGTTTGTTGAAGTTGTCCTGGTCATATAACAATAAGGAGAAATAAAAATGGCTAAGGGGCAAACGTTACAAGACCCTTTTTTGAATGCGCTACGAAAAGAGCGGGTTCCTGTATCAATCTTTTTGGTGAACGGTATTAAATTGCAAGGTCAGATAGAGTCTTTTGATCAATTTGTTATTTTACTAAAAAATACGGTTAGTCAAATGGTGTATAAACATGCAATTTCAACAGTAGTGCCAGCACGAAATGTAAAAATGCCTGCGCATGAAGAAGTTTAAATAGCATGTCGGGTGGTATTTTTTATATTTATTAACTCCATTATAATTCTGCAATGCTGGAGGTTTTTCGTTGTTTGAGTTTGATCGGTCTCAAGGTGGTGAGCGTGCAGTATTGGTTCAATTGGGGGGGGCGATCGATGATGAGAATCTGGCTGAATTTACTGCACTTACCGAATCAACCGGTGCTCAAGTTGTTGATGTGGTGCATGGTGCTAAACGGCGGCTTGACCCCAAGTACTTTGTTGGAACGGGCAAGGCGGAGGAGATTCGCTGTTGTGTGCAGGCTGTCGAGGCCGATATTGTATTGTTTAATCATGAACTTTCACCTGCACAGGAGCGGAACCTTGAAAAGTTGATTTCCTGTCGGGTTTTGGATCGCACTACACTCATTCTTGATATTTTTGCGCAGCGAGCCCACTCATTCGAAGGTAAACTTCAGGTTGAATTGGCGCAATTAAAACATCTATCGACACGGCTGGTTCGTGGCTGGACACATCTGGAGCGCCAAAAAGGTGGTATTGGCCTGCGTGGGCCGGGTGAAACGCAGCTTGAAAGTGATCGTCGCCTGATCGGTGGCCGTATCAAACAGCTCAATAAACGTTTAGCTAAAGTCCAAAAGCAAAGAGATCAGCAGCGCCGTTCACGGCAACGAGCAAATACCAAAACAGTTTCATTGGTGGGGTATACTAATGCGGGGAAGTCAACACTGTTTAATCGTTTGACGGGCGCAGATGCTTATGCTGCGGATCAGCTGTTTGCAACACTTGATCCGACACTCCGGCGACTCAAAGTGGCGGGGCAGCTTAATATTGTGATGGTGGACACTGTCGGATTTATTAGTCGTTTGCCTCATGATCTTGTTGCAGCTTTTCGTGCAACGCTGGATGAAACCCGGGATGCCGACTTGTTGCTGCACGTAGTTGATGCACATCAATCAGGTCGTGATGAACATATTGCCCAGGTTAATAAAGTTTTGTCTGAAATTGGAGCGGATAATGTTCCTCAGATTGTAGTTTACAATAAGACAGATCTGTTAACGAATGAGGTTGTTAGAATTGATAAAAACAGAGATGGAACAGTGAGTCGAGTATGGTTGTCTGCGGCTTCTGGAGAGGGGGTTGCACCATTGCGACAAGCGTTGGCTGATTATTTTTTGTGTTTGCCAGAGTTTGAATAAAACAACAGTTCTGTATGTTTAGGGTTGCAGAGAATGGGTGGCAACAGTAGAATCGGCGGCTGGTTTTTGATTTCTGTCTGTTATCGGTGATCATAAAATAATATTGGAGATGATTTAATGGCTTGGAATACACCGGGAGATTCCGGAAATAAAGACCCGTGGGGCGGCGGGGGTAATAAAAAAAATGAACAAGGGCCTCCAGATCTGGATGAGGTGGTTCGTCAGCTCCAGAATAAGGTGACTGATATTTTTGGCGGTAAAAAAAACAGTGATAAAGGCAGTGATGGCCAGATGAGTGGTCCAGGCCCTAAAGGTCTCGGTTTGCTTGCAGTTGTTGCGCTCATTGCCTGGGGGTTAACAGGTATTTATATTGTTGATCCCGCTGAGCGCGGTGTTGTTCTGCGTTTTGGTCAGTATGTTGATACAACCATGCCCGGGCCGCATTGGCATTTGCCTTATCCTATTGAAACGGTCACTAAAGTTGATGTGGATCAAGTGCGTACAATTGAAGTGGGGTATCGTACTGCGGGTACAACGACTGCTGCTGTGCCGCGTGAAGCATTGATGTTGACCCAGGATGAAAATATTGTCGATATTGAAGTTGCGATACAATACAAGGTAAAAGGTGCGCAGGATTATCTCTTTAATGTACGCGACCCTGATCTTACATTGGGGCAAGCAACAGAAAGCGCAATACGTGAAGTGATTGGTAAGTCAACAATGGACTTTGTGTTGACTGAAGGTCGTAGTCAGGTTGCAGCCGATACTGAGGCGCTGATTCAAACTATTCTGGATCGCTACCAAACAGGCTTGATTGTGGTCAGTGTCAATATGCAGGATGCGCAGCCACCGGAACAGGTGCAAGATGCTTTTCATGATGCTGTTAAGGCGCGTGAAGATGAGGAGCGTTTGAAAAATATCGCTCAGGCGTACTCAAATGATATTTTACCTAAAGCGCGAGGGGATGCAGCACGCCAAATTGAGGAAGCCAATGCTTATAAAGCAAGAGTGATCGCTGAGTCAGAGGGTCGGGCGGCTCGTTTTGACAGTGTATTAGCCGAATATAAAAAAGCTCCACAAGTCACACGAGAGCGGCTTTACCTTGATTCGCTGGAATCTGTGCTTGCGAATAGTAGTAAAGTTATGGTCGATGTGGATGGCGGTAATAATTTAATGTATTTGCCGCTGGATAAAATGATGGGTAGTAATGGTGCCAGTTCATCGTCGTTAGTTCCTGCGGCCACGGGTTCTCTGTTGCCGTCAGCAGGCGAGCAAAAAAACCAGGTAAACAATAATAGAATCAGAAATGATTTCCGCAGTAGGGAGAGACAATGATGAGTAAAGTGATAGGTGTTCTGATTATTGTTTTTGGGCTTATTGTTTCAGCATCTGTATTTGTTGTTGAGCAGTGGCAGTTGGCGGTCAAATTTCAATTGGGGGAGATTGTTCGTACGGATTATGAACCAGGTCTTCATTTTAAATTACCTTTTGTGAATAATATTCGTAAATTTGATGGACGAATTTTAACTTTGGATGCAGAAGCTGAGCGTTATCTGACTAAAGAGAAGAAAAATGTAATTGTTGACTCTTATATAAAATGGCGTATTTCTGATGTTGCAAAATTTTATACGGCACTGAGTGGAGATGAATCACTTGCACTCTCCCGTTTGTCTCAGGTTGTGAAAAATGGTTTGCGTGATGAGTTCGGTAAGCGCACTATTCAAGAGGTTATTTCGGGTGAACGACAGGTTATTATGGAGTCAATTACAAAGCTATCGAATACTGCTGCAGAAGATTTAGGTTTGAATGTTGTCGATGTGCGTATTAAACGTATTGATCTACCGGATGAAGTGAGCAAGTCAGTGTACGATCGAATGGTTGCCGAGCGCTCAAGAGTTGCAAAAGATCTGCGTTCAAAAGGTGCGGAAGCTGCTATGCGTATTACCGCAGATGCAGATCGCCAACGGACGATTATTCTTGCTGAGGCCTATCGTGATGCAGAGCGTATTCGTGGTGAAGGTGATGCAAAATCGGCTGAAATTTATGCAAATTCATACAAAAAGGATGCTGAATTTTACTCTTTTTATCGAAGCTTAACAGCGTATGAACAAACCTTTAAAAGCAATCAGGATATTCTGGTGATTCAGCCTGATTCAGAATTTTTCAAGTACTTTAATGATTCAAAAGGGAGTCAGTAGTTAGGAGCGTGCACGGAATAACTTCTGCAACTATTGCGTAGAAATTTTGCTTCGGCTCAAACGATCTTAAGAGGCACATAGCTGGCCTATGTAACGATTGAGATCGTTTGAGCCGGAGTAAAAGGGCAAGCCAGAGTGCAGAAGTTATTTCGTGAACGTTCCTTAGATAAAAATAGGTTGGCTGTAAATCTGTTGGGGTGCATTAATGTGGGATGATTTACTAGTCGCGTTAGCGCTAGTGCTTGTAATTGAAGGATTGCTTCCTTTTTTAGCACCAGGTGGTTTACGGCAGACCTGGAAAAAAATGGCAGAGATGGATGATCGCTCACTTCGAATTTCCGGATTTGTTTGTATGACGGCAGGTTTGATCATGCTGTATCTAGTGAGATAACCATAGTAAAACGAGTCGAGAAATGAATGAAGGTTTAAAACCTGATAGTGGGCGGTGGTTGCTTCCTGAAGGTATTGAAGAGGTATTGCCCTCTCAAGCTCGCTATCTGGAGAAAGTTCGTCAGGAATTATTCCAGCTTTTTGATGGCTGGGGTTATGATCTGGTTATTCCTCCCTTGGTAGAGTTTCTGGACTCTTTGCTGGTGGGCACTGGCAACGATCTGGAACTGCAGACTTTTAAGCTAACGGATCAGTTAAGTGGTCGTTTGATGGGGGTTCGAGCTGATATAACACCTCAAATAGCACGTATTGAAGCACACCATCTTAAAAATCAGGGGCCTACCCGATTATGTTATATCGGTGAAGTACTGCGTACGCGCAGTGATGGATTTGGTAGAAATCGTAGTCCATTGCAGGTGGGTGCCGAGCTTTATGGACACTCTGGCATTGAGAGTGATTTTGAAGTGTTACAGCTTATGGTGGAGTCGCTGTCGATCACTGGAATCACAAATACTCATGTCGATCTTGGGCATGTTGCAGTTTTTCGTCTATTGGCTGATGCTGCCGCTTTGGATGAGTCACAAGAGCAAACTCTTTTTAGTGCATTGCAACGCAAAGCGAAGCCTGAAATAGAAGAGTTTCTGGATCAATTTGTTTTAGACCAATCACTGCATAAAATGTTATCGGGTCTGGCTGATTTGAATGGCTCAGAGGGCGTATTGAGTGTTGCTCGTGAGTTGTTCAAAGGTGCGCCCGAAGGTGTGCTTAAGGCTTTAGATGAATTGCAGTGGCTGGCTGATGCGATGAAAGATCTTTATCCCGCACTTCCTCTCTATTTTGATCTGGCTGAACTACGAGGTTATAAATATCAGACAGGGGTTGTTTTTGCCGCTTTTGTTCCAGGTCATGGGCAAGAGGTTGCGCGTGGTGGACGCTATGATGGTATCGGACAGTCCTTCGGGCGTGCGCGCCCGGCAACTGGATTCAGCTTGGATTTAAAAACAGTCGTTGGGTTGCTTACAGCAGTTCCTGTTGAAAAACTAGCTGCTATTTTTGCTCCTTGCTCAAGCGATCCAGAGTTGACAAAGTTGGTTAATCAGCTTCGCCAGCAGGGGAATCGTGTTCTTAATGAACTACCCGGTCAAAAAATAGATTTTGTAGAGTTTGGTTGTAATCAGATTTTAGAAAATAAAAATGGTCGCTGGAAAGTTTCAAAGTTACCTAATTAATCGAAATAAAATGAATAAAAGTTTAATAATCATAGGCACCCAATGGGGCGATGAAGGCAAAGGCAAAGTTGTAGATATGCTGACTGACCATGTGAGTGCCGTTGTGCGCTTTCAGGGGGGGCATAATGCAGGTCACACTTTGGTGATTGATGGGGAAAAGACCGTGCTGCACCTGATTCCATCCGGTATTTTACGCGATAATGTGAAATGTTTAATCGGTAATGGGGTTGTGCTTTCGCCATCCGCTCTGTTTGAAGAGCTGGAGATGCTTGAGTCGCGTGGTGTGCCCGCACGCGAACGTCTGCATATCAGCACATCTTGCCCTTTGATATTACCTTACCACGTTTCACTTGATCAGGCGCGAGAAGTGGCACGAGGCAAAGCCGCAATCGGCACCACAGGCCGAGGCATTGGTCCTGCCTATGAAGATAAGATTGCCCGTCGAGGCCTGCGGTTGGGTGATCTGTTTAATGCAAGCCAGTTTGCCGTTAAGCTAGAAGAGGTGCTTGACTACCATAATTTTTCACTAAAACATTACTACAAAGCGAGTGAGCTGGATTATCAGCAACAGCTGGATAAGGCGCTTGGTTTTGCCGGTCAACTGGAAGGTTTGATAGCAGATATCCCTGAAATGATCCGACAGATCCGTGGAGAAAATGGGAGTCTGCTATTTGAAGGTGCGCAAGGCAGCTTGCTTGATATTGATCATGGCACATACCCTTTTGTAACTTCATCAAACACGACAGCAGGCTGTGCTGCGACAGGAGCCGGGGTTGGGCCGACTTCACTGGATTATGTATTGGGAATTACCAAGGCTTATACTACCCGTGTTGGTGCAGGCCCTTTTCCAACAGAGCTCTCTGATGAAGTGGGCAAATATTTAGCCCAAAAAGGCCATGAATTTGGTGCAACTACAGGTCGTGCGCGACGCTGTGGCTGGCTGGATGCAGTTGCGCTACGTCGAGCAAATCTGATTAATGGTGTCACCGGAATGTGCATCACTAAATTGGACGTGATGGATGGGCTTGATACCGTTCGGGTTTGTACTGGCTATCGTTATAATGGTGTCCTGACTCAAATATTGCCTCAAGATATTGAAGCTTTTGAAGAGTGTGAACCTGTTTACGAAGAGATGGCGGGCTGGGGCGAATCAACAGCAGGCGTGCGTAACTATGACCAATTGCCAGCTGCCGCACAAACCTATCTGAAACGCATAGAAGAAGTTGTTGAGGCACCGATAGATATTATCTCAACAGGCCCTGACCGTAAGGATACAATTGTTTTAAATCACCCTTTTGAAGTCTGATTTGTTTTGTGGACCAATCATTAAACAACCTCTCTAAAGAGCTGGGATCTACCTTGCAATCGCGTGGCATGATGCTGGCGGTGGCTGAGTCTTGTACGGGTGGCTGGGTTTCCCAGGCCGTCACCGCAATTTCTGGCAGTTCGGCCTGGTTTGATCGGGGGTTTGTCACCTACTCTAATGCTGCAAAAAACGAAATGTTGGGGGTAAAATTGTCTACCCTTCAGGAGTTTGGTGCTGTCAGTGAAGAGGTAGTGCGAGAGATGGCCGAAGGTGTATTGAAAAATAGCTCATCTGAGATTAGTTTGGCGATCAGTGGAATTGCCGGGCCAACAGGAGCCACGGATGGAAAATCTATCGGTACAGTCTGTTTTGCCTGGGCTCTAAGAAATTCAGCAGTAAAAACAGAGCAATACCTGTTTTCAGGTGATCGTGAATCGGTGCGTTATCAATCTGTGGTCATGGCATTGAAAGGTGTTATCGATATGGTCGGTTAATTTCTCACTAGGCGCATGAGCACTTTCGTGGGATAATCGCTGCGATTTTAACGGAGCAATAAGGAGCGAGCACTTCATCGCTTCTACGACTATGGCAAGCCAGAGTGTAGAAGTTATTTCGTGAACGTTCCTAAGCTCATCAAATAATTCATACTTGAGGAATACTATGGACGACGCTAAACAAAAAGCGCTCAATATGGCATTAAGCCAGATCGATCGCCAGTTCGGTAAAGGCTCTGTCATGCGTATGGGTGATGCCAAGGTGAGTGATATTGACGCGGTTTCCACTGGTTCGTTAGGTCTGGATATTGCGTTGGGTATCGGTGGGTTGCCACGAGGCCGTATTGTCGAAATTTACGGCCCCGAATCATCTGGCAAAACAACGTTAACACTGCAAGTGATTGCTGAGGCACAGCGAGTGGGTGGAACGGCTGCATTTGTAGATGCCGAGCATGCTTTAGACCCTTCATACGCTCAAAAAATTGGTGTCAATGTTGAAGATCTGTTGATTTCACAGCCTGATACGGGTGAACAAGCATTAGAAATTACCGATATGTTGGTGCGCTCTGGTGCGGTGGATATTATTGTTGTTGATTCTGTCGCCGCCCTGACGCCTAAAGCAGAAATTGAAGGCGATATGGGTGACTCCCATATGGGGTTGCAAGCACGTTTGATGTCTCAAGCACTACGTAAACTGACGGCTAATATTAAACGCTCAAATACGCTCGTTATTTTTATTAACCAGATTCGCATGAAAATTGGTGTCATGTTTGGAAACCCTGAAACAACAACGGGTGGAAATGCGCTTAAATTTTATGCCTCGGTTCGTTTGGATATTCGTCGTACCGGTGCAATTAAAAAGGGCGATGAAATCATGGGTAACGAGACCCGTGTAAAAGTACTTAAAAACAAAGTAGCTCCTCCATTTAAACAGGCCGAATTTGACATTCTTTATGGTGAAGGTATTTCACGTGAAAGTGAAATCATTGGTTTGGGTGTCAAGCACGATTTTATCGACAAGTCGGGTGCCTGGTATAGTTACAATGGTGAAAAAATTGGCCAAGGCAAAGAAAATGTACGAACTTACTTAAAAGAGCACCCTGAAGTTGCCCATGAAATTGAAGGTAAAATTCGGGCGCTGCTATTGCCAAAGCCGGGCGATTCAGTTGTAGGCGAGGATGAGTCAGAAGGAAAGTAGCCAGCATCAAAATGTACGCCGTGTTGCAATAGAACTATTATCACGGCGTGAGCACTCATCGTCTGAGTTGAAGCGGAAATTAGTGAGTCGTAGCTTTGGTCTGCCAGAGATTAAAGAGGTATTGGCAGAGCTGCGGGATGAAGGTTTGCAAAGCGATGTGCGCTTTAGTGAAGCCTATGTCTATTCAAGAGCACAAAAAGGTTATGGCCCATTACGTATTCAGGCTGATTTAAAACAGCGCGGAATTGATGATCTGTTGCTCAAGGAGTTTTTGGATTTTCAATCTTCAGAGTGGAATAAGCGAGCGATTGATGTTCAAAAAAAACGTTTTGGCAGCATACCCCCTGAAAATTACAAGGATTACGCCAAGCAAGTGCGGTTTTTGCAATATCGTGGTTTTACTGCGGATCAGATAAAAATAGCACTCGGTGAGATTAATTTATAAAAATAGTGAAAACATGAAAACCAGCGCAGAGCTTCGTACAGCATTTCTGAATTTTTTTAACAGGCACGGCCATGAAATCGTGCCCAGCGCCCCATTGGTTCCTGGCAATGATGCGACCTTGCTTTTTACCAATGCTGGAATGGTGCAGTTCAAAGAAATTTTTCTGGGTCAGGAACCATCCACTTATAAGCGAGCAACAACATCCCAGCGTTGTGTTCGCGCCGGTGGCAAGCATAATGATCTGGAAAATGTAGGTTATACCGCTCGTCATCATACATTTTTTGAGATGCTGGGCAACTTTAGCTTTGGTGATTATTTCAAGCATGAAGCGATTCAATATGCTTGGGAATTCTTGACCAAAGAGCTAGAAATCCCTGCTGAAAAATTATGGGTCACAGTTTTTGATGAAGATGATGAAGCTGAAGATATCTGGTTGAATGAAATTGGTATTGATTCGCAGCGTCTGACACGTATTGGTGCAAAAGATAACTTTTGGTCAATGGGTGATACTGGCCCATGTGGGCCATGCTCCGAAATTTTTTATGATCACGGTTCAAGTGTTGCGGGTGGTCCGCCTGGATCACCTGAAGAGGATGGTGATCGTTTTGTAGAGATCTGGAATCTGGTTTTCATGCAATATGATCGGGCACAGGATGGAACATTGACTCCATTGCCTAAACCTTCAGTGGATACCGGTATGGGGCTGGAGCGGCTGGCTGCAGTCATGCAGGAAGTTCACAGCAATTATGAAACGGATCTTTTTCAATATTTGATTCGTATTATTGCAAAAATGGCGGGTACTGATAATTTAGAGCACAGCTCACTTAGGGTGGTTGCTGACCATATTCGTGCTTGTTCTTTTTTGATTGTTGACGGTGTAATTCCATCGAATGAAGGTCGCGGTTATGTACTCAGACGCATTATTCGCCGCGCAGCCCGGCATGGTCACAAGCTGGGTATTAATGGTCTGTTTTTTCATCAGTTAGTACGCTCTGTTGTGGATGTTATGGGTGATGCATATCCTGAGCTGGTTAAAGCGCAAACCCAGGTTGAACGTGTTTTAAAAATGGAGGAAGAGCGTTTTTCTGAAACACTGGAACAAGGCCTGAAACATCTGGAGAGTGATATCGCCTCACTCGGTGATAAAAAAATCATCTCTGGAGATAGTGTTTTCCGGCTCTATGATACTTACGGTTTTCCCGTCGATCTAACTGCTGATTTTGCACGTGAACATGGTTTGACGATTGATATGGAAGCTTTTGAGCAAGCTATGACAGCACAGCGTGAACGTGCGCGTGCCGGTGGACACTTTGGAGTGGACTATACGCACCGTATTAAAATTGATGTACCCACTGAATTTACAGGCTATGATCGAGCAGAAGATGAGTCAGAGATTATTGCGTTATACCAAAGTGGTGAAGTTGTTGAGCAACTTAATGTGGGGGAATCAGGTGATATTATCTTGAAACGTACTCCCTTTTATGGCGAGTCAGGTGGTCAAGCGGGTGAATCAGGGCAGATCATTGCAGATCATGCTGTTTTCGATGTAAAAGATACGCAAAAACAGGGTGCTCACACTTACATCCATCATGGTTCCATGTGCGATGGTGCCCTGCATAAGGGGGATAAAGTAAAAGCGGTTGTTAATTCAGATCAGCGTCAGGCATCGAAGCTTAATCATACGGCAACTCACCTGTTGCATGCTGCGCTTCGTCAGGTATTGGGTGAGCACGTCGTGCAAAAAGGGTCATTGGTTGATTCAAGTCGTTTACGTTTTGATTTTTCCCATTTTGAAGTAGTAACAAATGAACAGCTGCAAACTGTTGAACGACTGGTCAATGCACAAATTCGTAAAAATGATGCGATAGTGACTGAAATAGTGTCGCCTGATGAAGCTGTAGCCAAAGGTGCTATGGCACTGTTTGGGGAAAAATATGGTGATGTAGTTCGTGTAGTTGGAGTGGGTGATTTTTCTGTTGAGTTATGTGGCGGTATTCATGTCAAACATGCTGGAGAAATTGGACTGTTTAAAATTACTCTGGAGACTGGAATTGCAGCAGGTGTGCGCCGGATTGAAGCGGTGACAGGGGAAGCAGCACTGAGTTATGTTCAGAAAAATGATTTTTGTCTAATGGCCGTTTCTGAAATACTCAAAACAGGTCGGGATGAAGTAGAAGATAAAGTCAAACAGCTTCAAGAGCGTGTACGTAAATTTGAAAAAGAGATTGATCAGCTTAAAGGCAAACTGGCTAGTAGCCAAGGTGATGAATTATCTGGCTTGGCTGAAGAAGTTCAAGGTATAAAAATATTGAGTGTTTGTCTGGATGGCGCTGATGTGAAAACTTTACGTTCAACGCTTGATCAATTGAAAAATAAGCTGGGGTCGGCAGTGATTGTGCTTGCTGCAAAAACAGAATCAAAAGTAAGTATTGTTGCTGGTGTGACAAAGGATAATACTGATCGTTTGAAAGCTGGCGAAATTGTCAATATGGTGGCGAAACAGGTGGGTGGTAAAGGTGGAGGTCGCCCTGATATGGCGCAGGCTGGTGGTAATAATCCTGCAGCATTGGATCGTGCGTTAACGACAGTGCTCCCTTGGGTGAAAGAACGCCTTTCATCATGACTTTGATTGTACAAAAATATGGTGGAACTTCTGTCGGCAGTGCCGAGCGAATTGCTCACGTTGCTGAAAAAGTCGCTGCGGAGCGTAAAAAGGGCCGTAATATTGTAGTTGTTGTTTCTGCGATGAGCGGTGAAACCAACCGTTTGATGGCGTTGGCACATGAGGTGAATCCGCAGCCTGGAGTGCGCGAGTTGGATACACTGCTCTCAACAGGTGAGCAGGTGACTATTGCTCTGTTGAGTATGGCATTGGAAAATATCGACTGCCCTGCCAAATCATATACTGGTGGTCAGGTGTGTATTCAAACGGATAGTCAACATACCAGGGCACGCATTCAAGATATTAATATTTCAAAGATGCAAAATGATATCTCAGCCGGGCGGGTGGTCGTGGTTGCTGGTTTTCAGGGTGTGGATGCAAATGGAAATATTACTACGCTTGGACGAGGGGGGTCTGATACGACAGCCGTTGCATTAGCATATGCATTAAAGGCCGATGAATGTCAGATCTATACTGATGTTGATGGTGTTTATACGACAGACCCCAGAGTGGTTCCCGATGCACGTAAGCTGGATCAGGTAACTTATGAGGAGATGCTGGAAATGGCCAGTCTGGGTGCGAAGGTTTTACAGATACGTTCAGTTGAGTTTGCCAGTAAATACAGTGTGCCGTTAAGAGTTCTCTCTTCATTCGAAGAGGGTGAGGGGACTTTGATTACCGAAGAGGATAAGAGTGTGGAGCAGGCATTAATATCGGGTATTGCATTTAATCGGGATGAAGCCAAACTGACTATTTTAGGTGTGCCTGATCGACCTGGTGTGGCCCATTATATATTAGGGCCTATTGCAAAAATTGGTGTCGAAATCGATATGATTGTGCAAAATATTGCAGAAGACACAACGACTGATTTTACTTTTACCGTACATAGGAGTGATTATAAGCAAGCTTTTGAAGTATTGAGTATGACTGCAAAAGAGCTTGGTGCCAGAGAAGTAAAAGGCGACGATAAAATTGTAAAGATTTCATTAGTGGGTGTTGGAATGCGCTCTCATGCTGGTATTGCCAGCACAATGTTTGAAACGTTGGCTGAGGAAGGAATTAATATTTTGATGATTTCGACATCAGAAATTAAAATTTCAGTCGTCGTTGATGAAAAGTATTTAGAGCTTGGGGTCAGTGCATTGCACTCTGCTTTCGACCTGCATAGTGAAAAATGATAATATTAACCTATATCTACTGAATAGATGATGTAAAGCTATCATTTTGTGTGGATTATAAGGTTAGATAAACCCAAGGATAGGGGGAATAAAGGTTACTACATAACTTTAGTTAATACTCTGTATTTATAAAGAAAATACCTGTGTGGGCCGCCATGGCGCATCTATAAATGTATGTAAAATGTATACATTTGTTGATGAGTTATGGTGGCCTTATATTTTTGTAATTAAACTACAGTTTTTTATATTTTGGCCGATATAAAGTGCAGTAGTCTAAGCTGGCCTTCGGGATTAGTGCGGGCGCTTTAATTCAAGTTTTTAGAGCAAGGAGAAAAAATATGCTTATTCTTACTCGACGCGTCGGTGAAACGTTGATGATAGGTGATGATGTTACTGTGACCGTTTTAGGGGTCAAAGGTAATCAGGTTCGTATTGGAGTTAATGCTCCAAAAGAGATCAGTGTGCATCGTGAAGAAATTTATGAACGTATTCAAAAAGAAAAACAGCAAAAAGAAGAGGGATAAGTCAGTATTTTAGAGTGCGCTGAATAATTACAAAAATTTATTGAAAATAATTTTGCGTACTCGGTTCATATTAGGTATTCTGTCACAGCTTTGATGGAGCTAATCAAAAGGGTATCAAAGTAATTTTTACGGAGAGATGGCCGAGAGGCTGAAGGCGCTCCCCTGCTAAGGGAGTATGGGGTTTATAGCCTCATCGAGGGTTCGAATCCCTCTCTCTCCGCCACAAGCAAGTTTTAGAAAGTCCAGAAACATCCAGAAAGCTGCACCCTGTAAGGGTTTGTGGCTTTTTTATTGTCGGACTCAGGATGAATCATTAGCCGTCTCGGTGCCCACTGGTGGTGTTATAGGAACATTAAATTTCCACTTAATATTAAGGGTCTCTTTGAAAGCAGAAAAATAGAGGCGTGCCGCACTGCCTTCAAAACCCCGTAGCTGATCCAGCGTTTCAGCGCTTTCCAGCCGTTTGGTAACGGCTTTGAGTTTTTCAGCCACCTCAATAAAAGCGGGTGCTTCACGTTTGCGTGCCATACGTTGCAAAATAATGCGGTTATTAATAATTTTGCCATGCACAAAGTTACGCGCCAGATTGAGGCAGAAATCGGTATCGGCAGCGCGTAAAAACTGGTCACGATGCAGTAAAACGGGTTCGGTACTGAAGGCATCAACCGCGCCATAATAACGACCACGCGCAGAGAGCAGGTAGACCGGTATTCTCTCGGTGAGACAGAACTGCATCGCCTGGGTGCTGATCTGTGCATTACCGAAAACCATGATCTGGTCAACCTTGATTGCGGGAATCTCTTTTACAATTGTCTCCTTTTTCCTGATGACGAGTCGCTCTGACTCTTTCCCCAGCACTTGTCCATGCTCCATGAGATAGAGGGTGCGTAGACGTGGCTCATGGTCGGAAGGTAGATCCGTTTCGGTGATTTCGCCATCATGGGGTGGTTCAATCGCTTCGGGCATTTCTGCGGGTGCGGGGAAATCATCAGGCTCTAAGTCTGCTTCCTCAAAGGCTGAGGCCATAATGCTGATCGGTGCGCTGATCTTTTGAACTTTGGCTTCATCATCTTGTTGTTCAGTAGAGCGCTGTTTGCCATCGACCACCTGCATTTTTAGCCAGAGGCGAATCAGCTTGATGATGCCTCGATCTTTAACCAGTTTTTCGACTTCACTAATCATCAAAGGCTCATTATGTATTCCGGGGTCTTAGTTTATCAACAGCTGAACTAACGAATTTAACACGGCTTTACCTCGCTTACTCACGTTGTGCACATACTCGAAAAAACCAAGATAGTCGGGTAATTTTTCTTGTGAAATACCTCGATGTGGCCTCAACCAAGACCGTAACAACGACCAAAAGCCTTCCATTGTATTCACATGTACTTCGTGAAACCCATCACCATCTTCATCACGCGCATATTCTCCCGAACCGTGATTAACCGTTTTATGTTCGTATCCCCATTCTGTCAATCGATGATAGATACTGTATTCATCTGTGTAGA
>WFXF01000028.1 GCA_015490755.1 Gammaproteobacteria bacterium | reverse complement strand
GTAGGTCGGGTTAGCGCAGCGTAACCCGACAAAGTAATTGACGAGAAACATGACACCAATCCAGCAAGCCACAACTCATTCACTATCCACATCCGCCGCTAACACCTTCCTTTCCATCATGTCGGGTTACGCTGCGCTAACCCGACCTACACTACGACTGCAGATTATGACACCTACCCACTATAAATCACATAGAGCCCGGTGCGGACTATATTTCTTTCAGTGGAAGAGCATCTATTCTGATGAATAGCCTTATGCCGATTCGGTGATTGGTGTTCACCGACCGCAGGAGAGTCTGGTGCAAGGGTTGCAGGAGTCATATTCTTGAGTATAGTAAGTACATGGTAACTGAGAAAACAATGATTTCTGTTGTAATATCATCCACAGATGATTCAAGGTGAATTATGTATGCACTTTGGCTAACGCCTGATAAAGCAAGCAATGAAACACTCTCGGCATTGATAAAAACGTTGAGCAATAAATTTTCCAGCCCTGTTTTTGAGCCACATGTGACCTTGCTTGGAAAAATCAGGAGTATTAATAATAGTGATAGTGATCTTGAAAAGAACACGCTGGCACTGGCCAAGCAACTCACGCCAATTAAAGTAAGCTCAAGCAGAGTGGATTGTGAAGATACCTTTTATAAGAGCTTGTTTCTGGAGATTGACCATTCAAAAGCTCTGAATCAGGCAAACCGGATGGCCGAAAAGATGTTCGAACTGGATGATGACTTTCAGTGGAAACCGCATTTGAGCCTATTATATGGCGAGCAATCAAAGCAGGATAAAGAGAAAGCCATTGATAATTTTCTGCCTCACAAAGCATTTCACATGGAGCTTAATACCTTGCAACTCATCTACGGCTTTGGGTTACCTGAAGAGTGGCGCGTGATTATGTCGATTGACTTGGGAGATCATACGGCCCAGGTTTGACACTCTCCATTGCAATGTTTAGTTTCAAACTCCAGTGTTGAGTGGGTGATGGTGAAATGTTGCTTCAGGCTCGCTTTTAATGCCGCTTTGATGGTTTCGGTCTCATCAAAACTATTGATGACTACATGAGCTTCTAACGCATTTTTATGCTCATCAAGTTGCCATAAGTGAAGGTGGTGAACATTGACAACGCCTTCGATATTTTCCATGGTTTTGATGACATCATCGACAACAATACCTTCAGGCGCACCCTGCATAAGAATATGAATGGTTTTGGGTAGCATGGTCGCTGCTTGATAGAGCACATACGCAGCGATCAGTAGAGTCAGCGCTGTATCTGTCCAGTACCAGTCATAGAGAATAATCAGAGTGCCCGCGATGATCACTCCAAGCGAGGCCAGCGCATCGGAAACATTGTGCAGAAAAGCGGCGCGAATATTCATGCTGTTTTTTGACATGCTGTAGGTCAGCATTGCGGTCACTACGTCGATCGCCAATGCGATACTGGCAACAATGACCACCATCCAGCCTTCGATAATTTGCGGTTCAAACACACGCCACAGTGCCTCATAGATCAGATAAACCCCGACAATGACCAGTGTGACAAGATTAATCAGTGCCGCAATCACCTCGGCGCGTTTGTAGCCAAAGGTTTTGAAGTGATCCGCGGGTTGGCGGCCGATCCTGCGTGCCACCCATGCAATCAGCAGTGAAGCTGCATCGCTGAAGTTGTGCAGAGCATCCGCAATCAATGCCAGGCTGCCGGAGATAATACCGCCAATGACCTGAGCTAAGGTCAAAAGCATATTGATCGCAATTGCCCAGCCCAGGCGGCGGTCACCCATTGTATCTACATCGTGGTGATGCTCATGACCCATATGGACTTACCTCTATTGAAATGCTTTATAAAAAATACAAATTGATGGTGCATGGCCGACATGCACCATCAATTTTAGCTTACTTCATATCCTCCAGCTTGCCTTTGGAAAACCAGGTAAAAAGTGTCGGCAATACAAACAAGGTTAAAAAGGTTGCTGTGAGCAAGCCGCCCACAATGACCGTGGCTAACGGTTTTTGAATTTCAGCACCAACGCCGGTTGACATCAACATGGGAATTAATCCCAGTGCAGATGTGATTGCCGTCATTAATACTGGGCGCAAGCGTGAAGTTGCACCATTGAAAACAGCATCTTCTACAGACAACCCGTCAGTAATGCGCTGATTGATGCTCTCCACCATCACCACACCATTGAGCACCGCCACACCAAACAGGGTAATAAAGCCAATAGAGCTCGGCACTGATAAATATTGCCCGGAAATATAGAGTGAAAATACTCCCCCAATAACGGCCAACGGTACATTCACCAGAATGAGCATCGCTTGTCCAACCGAATTGAACGCGAAATAGAGCAGCAGTGCAATCAATGCAAGCGATAAGGGAACGACCATGCTAAGTCGCTTCTGTGCTCGTTGCTGACTTTCGAACTGGCCTCCAATATCCACTGAATATCCGGCAGGTAATTGTACCTGCTCTGCAATGGTTTGCCTGATATCGTTAACAACGCTGCCCATATCACGCCCTTGCACATTGGCCTGAATTACAACACGACGCTGAACGTCGTCTCGGCGCACTTGAGGTGGGCCTGACTCAATGTTGATTTGAGCCACATCACCTAAACGCACCCATGGCCCGGTCGGGGACTGTATACGCAAATCGGCGATAGCATCAGGATCTGCTCGAAAGGGTTTGGCGAGGCGCACATAAATGTCATAACGCTCGTTACCATTAATGATTTGCCCGGCTTCATGCCCTCCTAGACCATCGCGTACAACGGCCATTACATCGCCCACTGCCAATCCATAGCGAGATAGTTGGTTTCTATCCGGGCGTACGACCAGTTGTGCCTCTCCTGCAATTTGTTCCATGGCGATATCCCGTGCGCCATCAACGCTTTGTATTGCTTTTTCAATAGCTTGGCCTTTTTCGGCCAATACAGCCAAATCCGGGCCGAACAGTTTAATGGCCAGTTGCGCTTTAACTCCGGACAATAGCTCATCCACCCGGGTTGCAATGGGTTGAGAAAAGTTCAGTAACAGACCAGGATGCAGCTCCAGTTTTTGTTCCATCAAGTTTTGCAAGGCTTGCCGGTTATTTGCACTGCTCCATTCACTGACCGGTTTCAGGCCAATATAGATCTCGATATTATTAACCGGCTCCGGATCACCACCAATTTCAGGGCGACCGACTCGACTCAGAGCATAGTTAACTTCGGGAAACTCCAGCAACAGGGCTTCTAACTTGGGCGCAACACTCAAAGCCGTTTCGAGGCTGGATGAAGGAGCCAGGGTGACACGCAGATTAATCGTACCTTCTTCAAGTTCAGGAACAAATTCCGTACCCAGCTGAGGAACTAAAACAAGCGCCCCCACCAGCAACGCTGCGGCAAACCCCACCACCACTTTGGTTTTACGCAAAGCCCAGCGCAAACCACAGCGATAGAGATTATCCAGAGGCTTTAGAACAAAGCTCTCTTTTTCTCGCACTCCATGTCGAAACAGGTAGGTGGCTAATGCAGGCACAATGATAAGTGCCACAAATAGTGCTGCCACAATCGCCAGCATGATACTCACGGCCATCGGCTGAAACAGTTTGGCTTCAACTCCTTCAAAGCTGAACAGTGGCAGAAACACCACAAGAATAATGGCGGTCGCGAAAAAAATTGGGTGCACTACCTCCTTGCCTGCAATCTGTAGTCGCAGTGCAATACCATTTTTATCATGCACCACATCATGAGGGTCAGCATCCTGATCACTCACCCGTGCGTGTGCTTGTTTGTCATGCTCCGCATCGGGGTGCGACAGATGTTTGAACATGTTGTCGACCATTACCACCGAGCCATCCACCAACATACCAATCGCCACGGCAATACCGCCCAGTGACATCAGGTTGGCGGACAATCCGAGCCAGGCCATGATCATTAGTGCAATACCGATGGAGATGGGGATGGAGATTAATACCAAAAAGGTTGCGCTCAGGTTCATTAAAAACAGCGCCAGAATCACCACGATGAATACAAATGCCAACAGCAGCGCATTGACCACCGTCGTCACCGCCTGAGTAATTAAGTCACTCTGATCGTAATAGGCTTCAAAACGCACCCCTTCAGGCAAGGCCTGTTGAATCAGTGCCACCCGGCTATTGATGCCATCAATGGTGCTTTTTGTATTTGAGCCCATGCGTTTTAATACAATTCCGGCGACCACTTCGCCGAGGGTATCCGCTTGTCCCTGCGCATCACGGCGCGTCATGGTGACCGCACCCTGGCGTATTTCACTGCCCAGTTCCACCGTTGCTACCTGCGCCACAGTGACCACCGTGCCATCGACAGTTTTCAAGGGAATCTGACGCAACTCTGCCAAGCCTTGCTCATCATGACTTAGCCAGCCGACACCACGAATCACTAACTGCTCCTGACCCCGATCCATATACCAGCCACCGGCATTGGAGTTATTATTTTCCAATGCATCAACAACGTCTTGCTGGTTCAAGCCATAGGCGAGCAGACGTGATGGATTCAAGTTCACCTGGTATTGCCGAACATCGCCGCCAAATGCTAAAACGTCGGTCACGCCATCTACTGGCATCAATAATAGTTTGACGACCCAGTCATTGAGGCTGCGCAGTGCCATGGGATCAAACCCCGCATCTTCATCGGCGACCAGAAGGTATTGATATATCTGACCTAAACCGGAAGTGTTCGGGCCAATCTCAGGCATACCCACACCTTCGGGGATCAACTCTTTTGCTGATTGCAGACGCTCAAAAACCAGTTGGCGGGCGAAGTAAATATCCATACCCTCTTTGAACACCACGGTAATACCCGACAGGCCGGTTTTGGAGATGGAGCGCACCTGCTCGACATCGGGCAAGGCATACATCACCGCCTCAATCGGGAAAGTAATTAGTTGCTCAACCTCTTCTGAGGCCAGACCCGGTGCTTCGGTATTAATTGAGACCTGCACATTGGTGACATCTGGAAATGCATCCAGATTAAGCTTGGGAATAACCAGGGTGGCTGAGGCGATTAACGCCAGCAAGCCAATGACCACCAGCAACCGATTCGTCACTGACCAGTCGATTAAACGATTTAACATCATGTTTGATCCTCCTGTACAGATTTAATGGTTGTGCGGATCAAAACCGCCTTTGGCCATTTGGGATTGTACAAAGAAAGCACCTTTACCTACGATGGTCGTGCCTTCCGCAATGCCTTCAATCAATATTTGGTTACCCACCGTTTTTAGAATCTTAACTTCCCTGGGTTCAAAGCGATCTTGAGCGGTTTCTACAAATACTTGCCAATCACCATCGGGGCTGCGTAAAACAGCCTCAACAGGAACCACGATGCCTTGCCGTTTATTATTGCCTTCGATGACAACATGAACGAACTGACCGGGATGAATTTCATCATTTTTATTAGCCACTTCGATATGTACAGCCAGCGTTCGGGTTGTTTCATCCAGTGTATGGCGCTCTCTCGTCACTTTGCCGCTGAGCCAGCGTTTACCAATTTGTACCTGGGCAGGTGATCCCACAGCGATTCGTGCAGTATCTTCAGGGGTTAAACGTGCTTCGATCCAGAGCACAGACTCATCACTGATTGTCATCAATTCATAGCCAGGTTCAATCAGTTCACCGACAACAAAATCATCGCTGATGACCGTACCGTTTTGAAACGAAAGTAAGCGAAATTCACCCGTGGCGTGAGTGGCATCCCCCGTCTTAATCAAAGATTTGATCTGTTTTTCGGTCATACCATAAGCTTTTACTTTGGCAAATGCTTGTTGATAAGCGATTTGAGCGGTGACAAAGCGCTTTTCGGAAACCACTTTGCGCCCCAGCTTTTCTACGCGGCGCAGTTCAGTATGAGCTTTCATTAACGCACCTTGAGACTCCGCCATCTCGACGCTGGAGAGTGTCACCAGTGGTTGCCCTTTTTTAACATGATCCCCCAAACGTGCATGACGTTTGATGACCTGTGCTGGAGTGCGTGGAGTCACTTTGGTGGTGCGATAAGCATTGAGTATTACTTCGCCGGGAGCGGTGATGGCATCACCTAATGATTGACTCTTGACTTTCATCGTTTCAATCCCGGCCATACGGCGCTGATCAGCGCTCAGCTCAGCATCGGATGCGGCTTCACCGTGACCATGACCATGACCGTCGCCATGATCATGCCCTTTCTCTTCGTGGCCATCGTCTTTATGGCCATGTCCCTCTTCTTTATGTTGATGGCCTTCATCACCATGGTCATCATGGCTCTCTTCTATTTCGATGCCGGAAAAATCATCCATGCCATCATCTTCTTTATGGTCATGCCCTTTTCCAGCAAAAGCGATACCGGAACTTGCAAGGCTTAATAATATTAATAAAACTAATCGGTTTTTCATTCGTTTACTCTCCAGAGCTCTTTGTTTGTGCAGGGGCTAAACCTAACCAGTGCTCGACCTGGCCTGAAGCATCCAGCCAGGTGATGGCGGCCTGCCACACTTCACCCATCAGCGTGGTTGCTGTCGCCTGGGTATCAATATTTTGTTTGGCTTGAATCAGATAGTCAGTCGCGGTCAGTTCACCCGCTTGCCACATCTGCTCCAGTAAATTCATCTGCTGTCGATGCGCCTGTTGCCCGGCAGCAACCCAGGCACTCCATGCACGAGTGGTGCTCTGAAAGCGCCCCAGACTGCCATCAAGGCGTGCCTTGGCTCGACGAAGCGCATCACGATAGGCTTGCTCTTCTCCAGCCGCTTCATGGGAAGCCGCTTGCACTTCAGCCTTGAAGTTATTGCGCACAAACAGTGGGATTTCGAAACTCAGCCCCAACAAGCTCTCTGAATCTTCACGACCGGCACGAATACCGATGGTGGGATCAGCGCGCCCCTCACGCTTTGCAAGGCGAACGCGAGCTTTTGCAGCCTCCATACGGCTGCGCAGCACGCTCAGTGCAGGCAGCGATTGAAGCAGAGTAGGGTCAACATGATCTGTGGGGGCGATTAACTCACTGGGCAGCTGAGGCCAATGATCCAGTTCAAGCCCGGTTACGGCCTGCAATGCCGCTTCGGCTTCTGCCAGCTCACTTTCGCTGGCCGCTTGCTGCATCAAGGCTTCGCTGTAGGTGACCTGAGCCAGTGTACCTTCCAGCGCGCCCATGTCCCCCGCATCCTGACGCTGTTTTACCGTATCGATAAAACCTTTCATCAGCTCGCTGCGACGTAACGATAATTGCCACATTTCCCGTGCCGTGAAGTATTGGGTTAATGCGTCCAATGTTTCCACAGCGATATGTTGGCGGGTCTCTAGCAGCTCAGCTGTTGCAGCTTGCATCTCTTGATCGGCGATGCGGGTCTGAGCTTCCCGTTTGTCACTCCAGTCCAGAGTCTGGCTGAGGCCGATTGAGGTTGTGTCGATATCGGTACGTTCAACATCCAGCCCCAAACCGGGATTATAGAGAGGGCGATCCGCACCATCAGCGCGTGCCTGAGCCGCGTTAACAGCCGCTTGCGCACCTTGCATGGCAGGGCTTTCTGCCCATACCTGACGGATAAAATCCTGCAATGACGTGTCGACTTTTTGCACTGTATGAGTGCTGATCGATAGTGGAGTCTTTTTATATTCAGGCGTTATGTCCGCCCACACAGGTAGCGTTAAAGAGACGCATACGCCCGCACAAAAAACACGTTTTAAAAACATGGTGTAAATCCTTTAAAAACAATAAAGCACATATCGCTACTATAGAGTCAGCGACACACTGAAAATCAAGAAAGATTAAACGATGGGAGGTCTTAAAAGTGGAGCGATATAAAGGTGGATTGGAGTTGGGGGTTTTACAAAAAAGTTATGGCGACTGTTTGTCATGAACAGTGTGGTCTCGCTAAAAATGAGACCCACTAAGTGAGCTGCACCATGGCAATGGTGGTCATCGTACTGTAAGTCACTATTGGAATGGTTGTAATGCAAATCAATCTTGGCTGAATCATGACCCAGCACCGCCTCTGGATGGGTATCCAAAGCAAAAGCCAACCCAGTACAAAGATGGGCCAGCAGCAGTAAGCAGATCAATATTTTCTTCATATATGGGCGCTAATTTAGGTGAATCATTATCATATTGTCAAATTTTAAATAACAAACCATTAAGTGATTGATTTTTACCCGCTCTGGAGTATGAGCTTTATCGGCATATTAAGTTCCATCTGTAGATTGGTTTACAGAATATAACCGTATTTGTATTATGTTTTCAGGCTGTTTCCGACAGCCTCCTCGTACCCACGATCAGACTCGAGGCTTTTTATGAAAACCCCTGTCATTTACTCAGTCAGATAAAATCTATAATGGGTGCGATTAACAAAAATTTAGTTTTCTCTCATTTCTCCTGACACAATGCTGTCAGGAGTCGCCCTATATACTTAAATTTCCTGATACAAAATTAATATAAACAAGGGGATAAAAATGAGTACAACAGAAGCAATGAAATTACACGGTGCGTTCAGCTGGAACGAGTTGATGACCAACGATGTTGCCGGAGCCAAGGCTTTTTATAGTGATCTATTGGGCTGGAGCCTGACAGATATGGAGTCCAGCTGTGGCGCATATACCATGGCCAAGGCAGGGGATACAGAAGTGGCGGGTATTATGGCAACGCCCAAAGAAGCCGCAGGAATGCCACCCAGCTGGGGGGCTTATGTTACCGTCGATGATGTTGATGCGATGCCGGCTCGTGTTGAAAGTCTGGGTGGCAAGGTTTTGGTTCCACCGCAGGATATCCCTGAAGTAGGGCGCTTTGTGGTGATTCAGGATCCACAAGGAGCGACGCTTATGTTAATCACATACTTCAAAAAGGATTAATTAAAAATGTCGGATCGTTTCTTCACTCAGGAAACCTTTACTTTTTTATCGAAACTGGCGGCGAATAACAATCGTGACTGGTTTCAGGAAAACAGGCAGGTTTATGAAGAGACGGTTCGCATACCCGCCCTGAATTTTATTACTGATTTTGCCAATGAGCTGGCGATTATATCGCCTCACTTTACGGCACTGCCTAAAAAAGTGGGTGGCTCTTTAATGCGTGTTCATCGTGATATGCGTTTTGGCAAGGATAAGCGTCCCTACAAAACCAATATTGGTATTCAGTTTCGTCACGAGGTCGGCAAGGATGTACATGCACCGGGATTTTATCTGCATATCGAAAATGGCGCATGTTTTATCGGTGTCGGTATTTGGCGACCCGACTCTAAAACATTAGGCAAAATTCGTGACGCTATTGTTGAAAAAGGTGATGGCTGGGTGACAGCCCGAGATGACAAAAACTTCAACAAACACTTTACCCTTGAAGGTGATGCACTAAAAAATCCACCACGCGGCTATGCAAAGGATCATTCGTTGATTGACGATCTGAAGCGTAAAGATTTTATCGCAATTGCTAACCTCAGCGAAAAAGAGGTGGTGTCAAAGAAACTGTTTCCTCTGGTGTCTGAGCGTTTTAGTCAGGCCACGCCATTAATGAGCTACTTATGTAATGCTTTGGAGTTGCGTTTTTAAATGCGCAGAGCCGATCGTCTGTTTCAAATTGTCGGGTTGTTAGATCATAACAAGGTCACAACTGCTCGCAACCTTGCTGAAGAACTGGAGGTTTCCGAACGTACCATTTATCGGGATATTCAGGACCTATCGCTTTCTGGTGTGCCGATCGAAGGTGAGGCCGGTGTGGGCTATCGTCTGATGAAAGGTTTTCACCTTCCATCGTTGATGTTTGACGAAGAAGAGCTGGCGGCATTAATTTTAGGTGCCCGTATGGTGCAGGCATGGACAGATAAAAGTCTGGCGAGTGCAGCGCATCAGGCCATTCGTAAAATAGAAAATGCACTTCCAGAGCGGCTCAGGCCGGAACTGGATCGTGAAGAGTTGCTGGTGCCTGATTTCAATGTCAGCCCGATCACTCAAGAGCATTTGGCTCTGTTACGCTGTGCAATCAAACAACAATGCAAAACGGCTTATGACTACACACGAGAAGATGGTCAACATTCATCACGGACTGTACATCCCCTGGGGCTATTTTATTGGGGGCGTGTCTGGACGCTAGTGGCCTGGTGTGAGCTGCGTGACGAATTTCGTCATTTTCGTCTGGATCGAATGAAAAATATTAAATTATTAGAAGAGAAGTTTGAAGTCTTGTCGGGAAGAAGCTTGCGCGATTATCTTGATATCGTGCGTTGTAAGGATGAATGAGAGCAATATAAGCGATGAAATTGCATAATTGTACGGGTATTACGAAATGAATCTGGATAAACTGGAAAAATATTTATGAATCGTATACAGGCATTAGACACTCTTGCCAAACTCAAACCTGATTTAGTGAAGAATTTTGGGGTAACACGTTTGGCTTTGTTTGGTTCTACGGTGCGTGATGAAGCGCGACCTGATAGTGATATTGATATTGTCGTCTCATTTGATGGGCCTGCAACCTCTGAAAAGTATTTTGGCGTGCAATTTTATCTGGAAGATGAATTGGGTCATCCGGTTGATTTGGTAACTGAAAAAGCGATGCGATCTGAATTGCGGCCTTTTATAGAGCGAGAGGCTGTTAATGTCTGAAAGAGCATGGCATTTTTATATAGATGATATGGTTGGTTTTGCTCAGAATGTTATCTCTTATTGTGATGGTCTGGATCAGGCAACATTTGAGGTCACAGGTTTGAATTATGATGCTACAGTTCGCAATCTTGAGTTAATTGGTGAAGCAGCAACAGTACTTTATGATGAAATGGCACTTGTACAAGAGGATGTTGGCTCAATAGATGAGAACCGCTGGGTATTAGTTGGTTTGAGTAATAAGGCGGCTCGCCTACTCACAATAGTTTATACGCTAAGAAATGACAAAATAATTCGTTTAATTTCGGCAAGAAAGGCCACGAAAAAAGAGGCAGGATGTTATGCGTGAAGAATATGATTTTTCAAAAGCCAAGCGAGCTAAAGATGTTCCTCATTTAGCGCAGTTACAAACAGAAGAAGGTAAAACACGAATCACTATAATGCTGGATAACGAAGTCATAAAGAGTTTTCGATTAAAAGCAAAACAGAAAGGTTTAGGTTATCAAACGCTGATTAATCAAACATTAAAGGCCTATAGCTCTTCATCAATAGTGGATGAAACGCTATTAAGAAAAGTTATTCGTGAAGAATAAAAAAATGCAAAGGCCTAAAAATAGTAATGGCGTTATACCGATAAATTAAGCTCTAGCTATTAATTAAATTAAGTTCTAAAATAAGGGCTTAATTTGATACTTAATTGGTGAATGTTATGAGGCAAGTATTAGCTGATTTCTCAGCAAGTATTTCTGAGCTTAAAAAAAATCCTACATCATTATTGAATGAAGCTGATGGCTCAGCCATTGCTATATTAAATCATAATAAACCTACAGCCTATTTAGTTCCTGCGGAAACATATGAATGGTTAATGGATGTGCTAGATGATTATGAGTTGAGCCAAGTAGTTGAAAATCGACGTGCAGATTTATCAAGCGCTATTGAAGTTGATTTAAATGACTTATAAATTAAAGTTTCTTCCCCTAGCTAAAAAAGAGTGGGATAAACTAGCTGAACCACTCAAGAAACAATTTAAGAAAAAACTTGCAGAGAGACTTGTAAACCCTCATGTGCCATCGGCTAAGTTAAAAGGTTATGATTATGTTTATAAGATCAAATTACGTGTAGCGGGCTATAGATTAGCATACGAGGTATTGGATGATGAAATCGTAATTTATGTATTAGCTGTAGGTAAACGGGACAAAAGTACAATTTATAAAAAATTAGCATCTCGTGTAGTGTAATCGCGGTATTAAGGTGCTCCAGCGGATAGGCCAACTAATACAATTTAAAGCAAACGTCATCTCCCATCATTAATATTCTTCCTATAATTGCTATGCCAACCCCAGTAGTTTTTGTGAGAAAATTCTTTGGTTTTGTTGCACTCCTTAACGAGCTTTAGCCAACTGGAGTTTTTGATCATGGTCAGCTTTTGCTGCAAGTGCGATCAGTGTTGCGGTTGGGATAAAGCCATCGATTTGTTCGGTGGGGTCAATGGCTTCCAGGGCATAGAAAAAGGCCTTTTTACCAAACATCGCATAGCCGACAGCAACACCGATTATTTCGCCACTAAATGGTATGACAAATAAAAGTCGCCCTACGGTCATGTCTAGAAAATCAATAAATAGAGCGATAAAAAACTTGGGCCACCAACTCATTTATGACTCCTTTCAGGAGTTTGATTTAGTATAAGTTTATTTATATTGCTCATTGGGTCACCTACTGAGTTGAAACAAAAAAGTTAGTGCTATTTAAAGAAAAGTTAATTTTGTTTTCTTTATTTTGTAGCCAGATTGCTAATTTATCAGCGGCTCTTCTAATATTTTGACTATTAAAATCCTGCTGAATTTCTTCTGTTAATGCTTGGGAGAGCAAGAGTAAATGTGCTGTATGTTGGCCAACAGGCTCACTTGCATAAAACCCACCATTATTATCATTGCTGAATAAATATGCATTTGAACTTGCTTGAGGTTTTGATGGTTGTTTCAGTGGTGCAATAATATTCAGACCACTTTCGTCTTCTAACAGCAATACGTATGTAATAACTTCAATATCATCACTTAAACCAGTTTCATTGTAGAGGATTTCAAATTCAATTTGCTGTCTTAAAGATACGAGCTTTTGCTTAAGCAGGGTTATGCTGGCAGGTTTTTGTTCATAAGAAAGGCCTCTTTGTGCATCAAGTGGAGAAATTACTTTTAGGGGCATAGAGTGCTTCTTTTTGGGCTGAACTTTTAGATTAAATTCGTTGTGTTTTTTTACAAAATCACGCCACTCAACGCCTTCTTCTTTGTTGTCTGAATTATTTTCACGTTTGTTTTTAAATTCATCAATGCTTTCTAGTTCTAACTCTTGCGGAGTAACTCTAAGTGCGTGGCAGAACGCCATGATTTTTGCGTCTGGTACTTTTCCATCTTTTTTGATTCGTGAGATACGACTACGATTAAGGCCTAGCTCAGCAGCTAACCAGCTCTGTTTTCGCCCCAACTGTTTTAATAAAATTCCAAGTTTTTCTTTCAGGTGTGGTAAAGGTTCAGAAGCTTTTTTCATGCTATTCCCTCTTTGTAACGTAATGAAATATGATTACTTGTCTGTATTTATTGATGTTTTTGACAACATATTCATAATGCCCGACTCTAGAACAAAATCTACCTCTTAGTAAAGGTGAATATTTTCACCTTTGGTAAAGTAGGTGCTATATGAAGAGGCTAACCTTTTCCAGAAATTGAAATAAGGCTATTAATTACGGCCCCGATTAAACCACCAAGTAAAGCCGTGATTGAGTAGCTACCAGCAAATAGAGCATAAGTAAATTGAACCATGCTACTTGATACTTCAATCATTATGATGATACCTATTGCTCCAAAAATGGCTCCATTAAAAGCGTCTGAAAAAATACGGGTTAACACTTTTTTTCTCCAAATTAATATAGATTATAAATATGCAAATCACTCAGTAGTGATTTTGTTCATTTAAATTGATGTTTTTCCTTCATACACCACGCTTAATCCGTTAATTAAATTTCCCTATCGAATAATTGATACTGAGTGCAGCCAACGGCTGAAGTGAATTGATATTTAAGTGGAGGTTTAGACCTAATCCAGCATATTTACCAAGGGTTACCGTGAAATCTAAAGGGATGCCTACCGTTATAGAGTTGCTTTCATTTTCACACTCAGTACGAAGAAGTCCGATATTCTCACAAGATGAAGACACTTGCTTTTTCATCGCGCTAATACCAGCTTGCATTGTAGTGCTATACCACTTTTTATAATTGTGTATACCATAAACTATATAGTATTCCTCATACGCAACATTGCCTTCATTATCAAACAGTAAATCAGTATCTGGGTTTGCAAATCCAATGGAGTAAACATGCTCTTTAACGGCGTAGTTGAGTTGGATTCCTAAATTAAGGCCTATGTTTGAACCTCCGGCTCTAGCCTCTAGCCAGAAATAATCTGCATGAGTGCTCATGCTAACAAGGCTCATAAGTACAGTGGCAATTATTGCCTTGAAATTAAACATACTTCTTCCTTTGACGAATGCAGGCAATTTTAAGCGTTAGTAGTGCCACTCAGGGTTATTGTTTCGTACGTAACCCAGCATTAAGGAGTTTAAGAACATGCTTTATCGATACACGCTCAGACTCTGAAAGCTCTCTCTTCTGTTAGGAAGTGCCCTCTGCGGAAGCGTAGGCAGGGTGTTGTGGGTGCTGAGGATATCTATACCCTCAGCTTCCCGATTAGGTTATTATTTACATAAACTACTAATTAGCTTTTGTGTAAAAGCTGCCTTCTAATAATTGAGTAGGGCGGTTATTTTTACTGCGAGTATCTCCATACTCAGTATCTCCTTGAAACAGGCTTGTCCCAGAAATTCGATATATGTCATATGACTCAGATTGTCCCAACGCCCCACCAAACGCATCACAATTGGTAATTTCAGTTTTTTGACCTTTTTGCCAATTTGCTTTTCCGCATAGTTGTTTTGAATTAAATGCAGGTATTACAGTGCCATTATAGATCGTGATGAACCACTTTAGGTTACTTAAATCTATGTTACGTGCTGCGCGGCCTGAGGATAATGTTAGTTCATCACCTAGAGAAAAATTGCCAGTGACACTAAACTCTGTCTGCTTCCCCTTCTCAGAACAACTCGCATCATCAAAATTTTCAATCTTCATTGATATTGAATTGCCTGAGTAAGTTAACGTCTCCTTGCTATAATTATCAAAGCCGTCAGAAGTACAACCAATACTCCAAGTTCCTTCTAATTCCGTTGTGCCTGTCTTGTCATCCTTACAACCGGAAAGAAGTACCACTAACATCAAAACAGGTATAATCACATAATTTTTCATCACTACTTCCTTATGCGCCTAATATTTAAGAAAATACAATTAGGCCGACGCTGGAGCTTAAAAGTATTGTTAAAGAATTGAATTCACGCTGAACTTTAAGGGAAAGTTCATTTTTTAGGTAGGTGAAATTTTTCACCTTTTATTTGTTTTGATAATGTGATAAATCGCCAGGTTTGGTTCTGGAAATTCTGGTAGTTGATGGTGTGTATAAGGGCTGGATATAGGTATTCCTGCTGCGAGTGTGTTTCAGTGGGTGAGGGGCGTTAATAAATTAAGGTGTTTTTGAAATGGGAGAAAGTCTTTATCTGAGTGGAGTAATGGGATTGAATTTTCTATGCAATAAGTTGCAATGATGACATCAATGGTTTTTCTTGCTGTAATTCCTTTTTTGCGGAGAGCGCGAAAGTTGCTCGCACTTTTTATAGCAATAGAGGTATTAAGAACATTCACCACATCAAGAGCATTCAACAGTTTTTTGGCGGCATTAAAGTCTTTATCGTTCCTAAATCCTTGTAGAACTTCTGTAAGCACAATATCTCCAATACAGATAGGGGAGCTGCCAAGAATGGAGTCCAGTTTTTCCGTTTCGGGTGTCTGGTTTCCATTGAAGTAGTCAATCCATACACTGGAATCAATAAAAATCACTTGTTGGTTCTCATGTCGTCCAGGTCACCTTCCCATTTTAGTTTGCCTCGAAAATCTCTGATGCTTTCCTGTTTTTTTATTTTAATCAGTGATTTAAGTGCTATCTCAACAGCTTCACGCTTGGTTTTTACTCCAGTCAACCGTATGGCATCATTCATAAGATCATCATCTATAACGATATTTGTTCTCATCTTTACGTGTCCCAGGATGTGTATTAATTTTTAAATCAATACACATTAAAGCAAGAGGCGTGGTATTCGTCAAGCTGGTGACAAAGTACAAGCAATACAAACTTACTTCGTGCTCGCTCCTAAACAAAACTAAACCTTTTCTGTTTAGCATTTCTTCTGACCTTCGCAATAATGAGCTGATTCAGCAGGTGCAAGGCGTAGGATTTAAGGTGATTGAGTGTAACCAGAAACATTATCTTGGTGGCATCAATTTTTTGTTGCTTAAAAAGCTTTGATTGATTACGGTTATAGACGCTGTTTTAGGATAACCCTTAACCCTGTCTTTGAAATGGAGCATAATGTTGTTATGCCTAACCCCCCCCCCGCAATATTGTTGCTAATTTTGCAATTGAGTTATCAGAAAGAAACGGTTTTTCCCAGTGCTTTGATCTGCTGGAAAATGCAATCCGGCAATTAGGGTTTGATGGTGTGCTTTATATGTCAGTCCCATTAGGTATCGTAAAAAAGGCGGAGAAAGATCCTCTCCCTTTTTTTCAAGCCTCAGATACATATCCGCTTTCGTTTTTAGAGCACTATGCGGAAGAAAACTTTTTCGAAAGTGATTACACAGTCAATCGTATTGCTAAAGGAGATAGGGTGCTTATTGATTGGTGGGAAAAAGAGCGTGAAGGGGTGCTCACTAAAAGCCAGCGGAATGTTTTTGAGGTGGCGCGAGAGGATTATAATATACGGAATGGTTTATCGATTCCAACGCTCTGTGCTCCTCATGAAATTTCTGGGGCGAGTGTTATCTGTTGTGATAGTGACCGGGTACATTCTCAGCTGGTTAAAGATAATGCTCAGTGTGTTGAAGTTTTGATCAAGCTTTTTCACAATAGAGTCCATGCTGATATGGATTGCAAAAAAGTTTTTATTGTCCCTCTGTTTGATGGCTTCAATAAAAAAGAGAGACAGTTGCTAAAGTTTATTGCTACAGGACTCCCGATGAAAGCTCTTGATAGCTATTATGATATTTCATCAGGGTATGCAAAAAACCTGCTTCCTAAAATTTGTGAAAAGCTTGGTGTTAAAAATGTACACGCGCTTAGGTATTTTCTTGGGATCTATCGTGCTGTTGAATTGCTATGAAGCTTGCGATTAGCAGAAAAAGCATGGCACTTCTATATAGATGATATGGTTGGTTTTGCTCAGGATGATATCCCAACACTTTTAACTGAGTTACAGAGCATTATTAAAACACTTAAATCTTGATTTTCTACCCTGTAACCCCCCAGTATGTATCGCCACTATGACTGTGCCACGGGGAAATTTCCCTTGCCTGATTAAGTCAAACAATCCATACATCATTTTTCCGGTGTAGATTGGCTCCAGTGGGATGTTATGTTGTGCTTCAAATTCATCAATGAAACTTAAGAGTTCAGGTTTTGCTTTGGCATAACCACCAAAATGGTAATCAAGATTGATCTCCCAGTTTTCAAAGCCGGGTTCATTTGCATCACGCAAAAGTTGAGCGATATCATCTTGCAGAAAGTGAGCGCCTTTTAGCACAGCAAAGCCAACTGCTTTTTTCTTGCCTTCAAGGCCTGCAATTAATCCTGCTAAAGTGCCACCCGTGCCGCAGGGGGAGGTAATTACATCAAAAGGTACGTTGATGTCGGCAATAATCTCTCGACACCCTTTGACTGCAAGAGCATTACTGCCACCTTCGGGAATCAAGTAAAATTCACCAAACTGTTCTTTTAATTTATCAAGAATTTCAGGCTCATACTTGTGGCGATAATCGCTGCGACTAAGGTAATGGAGCTGCATCCCTTGATCCACTGCAAATTGCAGTGTGGGATTTAAGGGGGTATACGCTTCACCACGAATCATGCCGATGGTGTTGAAATTGTAAGCTTTACCTGCTCCTGCCAATGCGTAAATATGATTGGAGTAAGCGCCCCCGAAACTGAGTAGCTTGTCATGCCCTTGTGCTTGCGCCACTTCAAGGTTGTATTTCAGTTTATGCCATTTGTTACCAGAGATGACTGGGTGGACTTGATCTTCCCGTTTGATTAAAAGCCTTACACCTGCCTTGTCCAGAATTTTATCTTCAATTTTCTGTAAAGGTCTGCAGGCAGCTCTAATGATACTCACTTTATTTCATACGTTTTTTTCAGCATACGAAGAATGGAGGCTTCATCAATTAGTTTTTCGACTTTATCAAGTGGAACCCAGGCAAGGTCATGAGACTCTTCACTGATGACAAATGGCGTGTTGCGATCCGCTTCAATCAAAAAACGGACATCATAGTGATAATGCTCGGCTTCATTTTTTCGGGCAGGAATCAGATGGATATCAAGATCAAAAATCTCTTCTGTGACGGGGCGAATCTCTTCGATTCCTGACTCTTCACGCCCTTCACGCAGAGCGACTTCGAGAGTGTTGGGGTCACCATCCGAGTGGCCACCCAGTTGTAACCAGCGATCCAGCTTGCGGTGGTGAGTCAATAAAATGTGGCTACGATCTAAATCGACAACCCATGCGGAGCCTGTGATGTGGCCGACGCTCAATTCACGATCAAAGCAGTCAGGGTGTTGATTCACAAACGCTACCATGTCGAGAAGTGTGAGTGCTTCGTCTGCATCAATGGGTGAGTATTGATCGAGCTTGTTTTGCAGAAATTTTCTGTGCATGAGTTATGGTTTATGAGTTTTTGTTGGTAAAGCGGATGATTTTGCGACGCTCTTTTTTTGTGGGGCGGTGGCTGGGTTGAGGCATTGAAGCCGCTTGTAATTTAAGCTGAATTGCCAGTGTTTCGCGTGCCTTTTGACTCTCTTCACTCTCTTCGTAAAGTAATACCGCTTCTTTGGCAGGCCGGCGAAATCTGTTAATTTTGCATATGGTAATGGCATATTCGTAGGGTGTGCGTTGAATAGTGAGTTTGTCGCCCACTTGTACGGTCTTGGATGGTTTGCAACGAGTTCCATTAATGTGAACTTTGCCGCCGTTGATGGCTTCCGAGGCAAGGGCGCGAGTTTTAAAAAAACGTGCGGCCCAGAGCCATTTGTCCAGACGCAGGGTGTCTTCAGCCGTTTCTTGAATGGGGTTGCGCCTGGCCATATGGGCTTATAACCAATATGCTGAACGCGTCATGATCTTTGAGGTGACGGACATCATCTTTTTAACCGGCCAGGGCAGAGGGGCTGCACCAGCATGCAGGGCGATTGTTGCATGATGCGCTTCATCCTCTTTCATCTGCTGAAGAATAATGTGACTTTTTTGGTCAGCCTTTGGAAGCTTGCCAAGATGTTCATCCAGGTGACGAATGACCTGGTATTCTGTTTCCACGACGAAACCCAGGCTCCATTTGTCGCCAATCCAGCCGGCTGTTGCGCCCATGGCGAGTGAGCCAAAGTACCAGACAGGATTGAGCCGACTGGTGTAGCTGTCTAGTTCTACAAGCCGTTTTTCGCACCAGTCCAAGTGGTCATTCTCTTCTTGAGCGGCGCGCTCCATTTTTGAACGAACTTCTGGCAGTTTGGCGGTGAGAGCCTGACCTCGGTATAACCCTTGTGCAGAGACTTCACCTGCATGGTTAATTCGCATTAATGCAGCAGAGAGCTTGCGTTCCTTTTCTGTAAGATCGGTTTCATTGGTACAATCTTTTGCAGGGTTGGGGCGTTCAGTAATATCGGGCTTGCCAAATAGAGTACGAATGGCGTGGTCGGCATTCATGACAAGATGATCAATAGGAGTATAGTTTCGTCTGCTCATATTCATGAAGATACTCCTTTAGACGCTATCTGTTCAAGTTTTTAATAAATTAGCAGGCAAGATGAAAAAATTATCGTTATTATTGCATTCGTTTAATTTAGAGTGCTTGTTAAGGTTGTTATTATGAAGTTTATACGGTTTATTTTAGGTAGTCTCGTTTTATTTGTCAGTTGGTTAACATGGCCCCGTGCTGGAAAGCGCTCAGAAGAAAAACAGGTGGAAATTGAATTGCTTCTAAAAAATTACTCTCTTTATCAGTTTAACTCTTGTCCGTTTTGCGTGAAAGTACGCCGGGCAATGCAGCGATTGAATCTGCCCATTGAACTGCGTGACGCTAAGAATAATCAGATGTTTCGTGATGAATTGCAGCAGCAGGGTGGAAAAGTGAAAGTTCCATGCCTGCGTATTGAAAAAAGCGATGGTGCGGTCGAATGGATGTATGAGTCTAATGATATTATTGCTTATCTGGAAAAGACTTTTCCGTTAGAGAAATAAATTAATATTAAATAACTATATTTGATGGCTCTGGTGCGAGCCAAGGATGACATGAATGTCTAAATTTGAACAACTCACAAAATTACTCGCGGAACGTATTCTGATCCTTGACGGTGCGATGGGTACGATGATCCAGCGCCATAAACTGGAGGAGGCGGATTATCGTGGTGAGCGCTTTGCAGATTTTCATGTTGACCTGAAAGGTAATAACGACCTGTTGAGCTTGACGCAGCCCGATATCATTCGTGATATCCATACGGCTTATCTGGAAGCGGGCGCTAATATTGTTGAAACCAATACGTTTAATGCGACATCAATATCGATGGCGGATTACGAAATGGAGCCGTTGGTTTATGAGTTGAATGTGGCCGGTGCCAGGTTAGCACGCGAAGCGTGTGATTTAATGATGGCTCAGACTCCGGATAAACCTCGTTTTGTGGCGGGAGTGCTGGGCCCGACCGGCCGGACTTGCTCAATTTCACCGGATGTCAATAATCCCGGTGATCGGAATGTGACGTTTGACCAGTTGGTTGAGGCTTATGTTGAAGCGATGCATGGCCTGGTTGAGGGTGGTTCAGATATTATTTTAATCGAGACCATTTTCGATACTTTGAATGCCAAGGCTGCGATTTTTGCTGTTGAACAATACTTTGAAACCCATGATCTCCGCTTGCCAGTGATGATCTCTGGCACGATTACGGATGCCAGTGGCCGTACCTTGTCTGGCCAAACCACCGAAGCATTCTGGAATTCACTTAATCACGCCAAACCGATCAGTATTGGTCTGAACTGTGCGTTGGGCGCAGATGAGTTGCGCCAATATGTGGAAGAGCTGTCACGCATTGCAGACACTCACGTGAGCGCACACCCCAACGCAGGTTTGCCAAATGAGTTTGGTGAGTATGATGAAACGCCTGAAGAGATGGCAACCGCAATTGGCGAGTGGGCGCAGAGCGGGTTTCTTAATATTATTGGCGGTTGCTGCGGTACTACGCCTGATTTCATCAAAGCCATTGCCAATGCAGTGAGTCAATATGCGCCTCGCCAGATTCCTGAAATAGAGCCTCAGTGTCGGCTGAGTGGTCTGGAGCCTTTTAATATTGGTTCTGATTCGCTGTTTGTGAATGTCGGTGAACGCGCCAATGTGACTGGATCAGCCAAATTCAAACGCCTGATTCTGGAAGAGCAGTATGACGAAGCATTGGATGTTTGCCGTGCCCAGGTAGAAAATGGTGCACAAGTCATTGACATCAATATGGATGAAGCGATGCTTGATGGTGAGAAGGCGATGGTGACCTTTCTCAATCTGATCGCTTCCGAGCCGGATATCTCTAAAGTGCCGGTGATGGTTGATTCGTCAAAATGGCCGATTATTGAAGCCGGTTTGAAGTGCATTCAAGGTAAAGGCATTGTCAACTCGATCAGCCTGAAAGAGGGTGAAGAGAACTTTATCAAACATGCTCGCTTATGTCGCCAATACGGTGCGGCGATTATCGTCATGGCTTTTGATGAGGAGGGTCAGGCCGATACGAAAGAGCGCAAAATAGAGATTTGCGCTCGTTCTTATGATGTGCTGGTTGATAAAGTCGGTTTTCCACCTCAGGATATTATTTTTGACCCGAATATTTTTGCTGTCGCAACGGGGATTGATGAGCACAATAATTATGCGGTCGATTTTATTGAAGCGACACGCGAAATTAAAAAAAATCTCCCTTATGCCCTGATTTCCGGCGGTGTTTCTAACGTCTCGTTCTCTTTGCGCGGCAATAACCCCGTGCGTGAAGCGATTCATGCAGTCTTTCTTTATTACGCCATCAAGGCGGGCATGGATATGGGTATCGTCAACGCCGGGCAGCTGGCTGTTTATGACGATCTGCCGGATGAACTGCGTGAACGCGTTGAAGATGTGGTATTGAATCGACGGGATGATGCCACCGACCGCTTGCTTGAAATTGCAGATAAATATCGGGGCGATGGCACGGTTGTCAAGGAGGAGGCGCAGGAGTGGCGTTCATGGCCGGTTGAAAAGCGGATTGAACACGCCATGGTCAAAGGCGTTGATAGTTATATTGTTGAGGATACCGAAGAGATACGCCAGCAGTTTGATCGAGCCATTAATGTCATTGAAGGGCCATTGATGAGTGGTATGAATGTGGTCGGGGATCTGTTTGGCGCAGGAAAAATGTTTTTGCCTCAAGTGGTGAAATCTGCGCGTGTCATGAAAAAGGCCGTAGCACATCTGATTCCCTTTATTGAAGCCGAAAAAGATGAGGGAGCCAAGCCGGCAGGCAAGGTTTTGATGGCGACTGTCAAAGGCGATGTGCATGATATTGGTAAAAATATTGTGGGCGTGGTGTTGCAGTGTAATAATTTTGAGGTGGTTGATCTGGGTGTGATGGTGTCGGCGGCAACGATTCTTGAGGAGGCCAAAAAACACAATGTAGATATCATCGGGCTTTCGGGTCTGATTACGCCCTCGCTGGATGAGATGGTGCATGTGGCCAAAGAGATGCAGCGTCAAGGGTTTACCATTCCGATGATGTTGGGTGGAGCGACCACCTCTAAAGCGCATACTGCGGTTAAGGTGGATCAAAACTATGAGGAGCCAACCGTTTGGGTCAAAGATGCATCACGGGCGGTGGGGGTGGCGCAAAAGCTAATCAGTCAGGATTTGAAAGTCGGTTTTGTGGATGAAATCAGAGATGATTATGAGCAGGTGCGGGCGCGCCATGCGCAGCGTCAGTCTCAAGCAAAGTGGTTGACTCTCGAAAAAGCACGTGCCAATAAGTTTGAGATCAATTGGAGTGGTTATCAGCCGAAAGCGCCAGACAATCTGGGCGTGTTTGTCTTTAATGACTATTCGTTTGAAGAGATCAGTCACTATCTGGACTGGACACCCTTTTTCTATTCGTGGGAGCTTAAAGGGCGTTATCCAAAAATTCTTGATGATGCAGATAAAGGTGAAGAGGCGAGAAAGCTTTTTGCCGATGCACAGGTGATGCTCAAACAGATTATTGATGAAAAGTGGTTAACTGCGAATGGCGTGGTGGGTCTGTTTGCTGCAAATAGTGTGGATGATGACATCGAAATCTATTCAGATGAGACTCGAACAGAGGTTTTGGAGACATTTCATTTCTTGCGCCAACAACAGCAAAAACCCGCCGGTAAAGCAAATCAATGTCTGACTGATTTCGTGGCTCCCAGAGGGGAGGGTATCAAAGACTATATGGGCTTTTTTGCCGTGACGACTGGTGTCGGAATTGATAAAAAGGTGGCTGAATTTGAAGCGCAGCATGATATGTATAACGCGATTATGCTTAAAGCATTAGCCGATCGCCTCGCAGAAGCATTTGCAGAGTTAATGCATGACAAGGTGCGTAAAAAATTGTGGGGCTATGCGGCTGATGAGTCACTGGACAATGATGCGCTGATCGCTGAAAAATACCAGGGCATTCGCCCGGCCCCAGGCTATCCGGCTTGCCCTGAACATACAGAAAAAGGTTTGCTCTGGAGTCTGCTGGATGTTGAAAAAAATACGGGCATGACCATTACCGACCATTATGCCATGCTGCCGACAGCAGCGGTCAGTGGTTACTACTTTTCACACCCCGACTCCAAATATTTCACAGTTGGAAAAATCAATCGTGAGCAAGTGGAAGATTATGCGGTGCGTAAAGGCATGTCAGTGGATGAGGCGGAGCGTTGGCTTGCGCCTAATTTAGGTTATGAGCCATAAAAGGGTAAATTAAATATATCTTTTTAATGTCCGGGTATTTTTTATTTAATAGGCTGCTTTTTAGTATTTAACTCAATAAAACAGACGATTAAATTAGCAAAAACTTTGTTTTTTTCAGTAGTTTTCTCTAAGATGCCACATAAGAACCTGACCTGTTTACTGTGTTGATTGGCTAATAGTCAGGTTTACAGTTGAAATCAATATCAACTTTACTTTCAATAATACTAAGTTATGCAGAGCATTTTTTGCTGATCTCATTTTAAAGCGGGAGCTGTTCTTTTGAGTTACGGGAGTGTTTTAAAGTCTCAATCTTTAAAACGCTTTTATGAGGGGGGAGTAGCATTGCTTTTGTGCATTGCTGCGGCCATTTATTAAATTTAATTTAAAGATTGTCTTAGGTGTATGTATGGCTGGTGACACAATTAATATAATTGATAAGTCTGATCTTCAAGATCCGGAGCGTCGGGGAGTTATGGGTATCGGTATTGCCACAGGTGCTGTGGCAGCCGTAGGTGCGGGAGCTGCGTGTATCCCTTTTATCGATAGTATGAACCCAACAGCAGATGTATTGGCAAAAGCAACCACTGAAATTGATATCAGTGATATTGCTGTTGGTGAAGTGCGTACTGTAATCTGGCAAGGGAAGCCGGTGTTTGTAATGCACCGTACACCAGAGCAAATTGCTGGAGTTCAGGATAATGACGGGGGTAAAGACCCGCAAGCTGATAGTGAGCGTACTCAAAAACCTGAATGGCTTATTGTTGTTGGGGTTTGCACTCATCTGGGTTGCATTCCTAATACAGCAGATTATGGCTGGTTTTGCCCTTGTCATGGCAGTGTTTATGACTACAGTGGTCGAATTCTCGAAGGGCCGGCGCCGTTTAATCTCGAAGTGCCGGATTATGAGTTTTTGACAGATACTACTGTCAGAATTGGCAAACAGGTTTAAGGGGGAAGCATTATGAAAGGAGTTATGGCCTGGATCGACGAGCGCTTTCCGCTTTCGGCGATCATTCGACATGAACTAACAGATTATCCGGTGCCGCGGAATTTGAACTACTGGTGGAATTTTGGTTCGTTAGCAGGCTTGATGCTTGTGATCCAGATTTTGACCGGTCTATTTTTAGCCATGCATTATAAGGCTGATATTGGTATGGCTTTTGATTCCATTGAGCACATGATGCGTGATGTGAACTATGGCTGGTTACTACGCTATATTCACTCAACGGGTGCCAGTGCCTTTTTTGCGGTGATATTTCTCCATATGGGGCGAACGCTCTATTACGGCTGTTACCGAAAACCTCGTGAACTCATGATGTGGACAGGGCAGATTTTGTTACTGTTGGTGATGGGTGCGGCCTTTATGGGTTATCTGCTGCCTTGGGGGCAAATGTCTTACTGGGGGGCTACCGTTATTACCGAACTGTTTGGTGCGCTTCCTGTCGTGGGTGAATCGATTGTTATATTGTTGCGTGGTGATTTTGTTGTGGGCGATGCAACATTGACACGTTTCTTTGTACTGCACTATTTAATTCCGTTCTTGATTGCTGGCCTGGTTGTTATTCATCTGGTTGCACTGCATACAGTAAAAAGCAGTAACCCTGAAGGTGTACCGCAGCCAGAAAAAGATGCGATTCCTTTTCATCCATACTACACGTTGAAAGATTTTCTGGGTGTTTGTATCTTTTTGATTATTTTCCTAGGACTGGTTTTCTATTCACCATCAAGTTTCATCATGGCGGACAATAATGTTCCGGCTGATGCAATGAAGACTCCGCCGAGTATTGTACCTGAATGGTATTTCTTGCCTTTTTATGCCATTTTGCGTGCGATTCCTGATACATTGTCGGGTGTTGTTGCCATGGGTGTTGCCACAGTTATTTTTGCAGCGTTACCGTTCCTTGACCGTTCCAGAATTCCTGGTGGTGGTCGTTTCCGTCCAGTTTATCGCTGGTCATTTGCAGCTTTTGTTTTGGTTGTGATTGCGTTGGCATGGTTAGGCGCCCAAGCGGCTGAAGAGCCCTATGTGACTTTGAGCCGAATTCTCTCTGTACTCTATTTTGCTTTTTTCCTTACACTGCCATGGGTTTCCAGGTGGGAGGAGAAGTGGTTGCTACAGCGTGGAACATTACCTAAAGAGGTTCTGGACTACATGGAATCAGAAGAGAAAAAGGCAAATAACGGAGGGCAATCATAATGAAAAATACTCAACGTATCTTATGTGCTCTAGGCTTGATTTTTTCTGTATCATCCGTGTGGGCAGCGGCAGTTAAAGTCGAACTCGCAGATGTGGAAATTGATAAAAGCTACGAAGCCGCTAAAAGGGGTGCTGAAACAGTAATGGCTCTCTGTATGAGCTGCCATAGCCTTAAGTATATTCGTTATAAGCATTTGATGGATATCGGTTACAGCGAAGATGAGGTCAATGCTGTTCGTGGTGCTAATGATATGGAGGCTCCATTAATGGCGATGATGCCGCCTGCTGGAGCTAAGGCAGCTTTTGGTATGGTGCCGCCTGATTTGTCGTTGATGGCTAAGGCGCGTGTAGGTGGTGCGCTTTATGTCTATACATTGATGGCGGGTTATTACACCGATGAAAACGATCAAGTGGATAACCATGCTATGCCGGGCACTAAAATGCCGGATGTATTTGGCTATGCTTCTTTGAAAGGGGCTGATCGACAAGCTGCTGAACAGAAGATTCATGATGTTGCCTCTTTTTTGCACTGGACACAGGATCCAAAAGAGAAAGAGCGCCATGAGCTAGGTAAATATGTACTCGGCTATTTGGTGCTATTAAGCATTCTGGCGTATCTGTTGAAAAAAGCTGTATGGGCTCGTATCAAAGGGCGAACTCACCCTTGGCCTGATAAACATTGATGTAGCCAGTAATAATACTTTTTCTGTATTAGTGAGAGCAAAAAACCCACCATCAGGTGGGTTTTTTTGTATCTTTTTGTATCAGTTGACGAAAACAGTATGACATAAGTGGTCTAGCTGATAGAATAGAGGGCTGTTTTCTCATATGTCGTTCCATCAAGCTAAAAGAAAATTCGATGACTGCAGGGATAGAATATAAAAATAGAGAGCAACCTGAGCGATCCCTGGTTAAAGTTCGTCAAATGACGTTTCGGCGTGGCTCACGTACGATTTTTGATGAAATTGATCTTGATATCCCTGTTGGTAAAGTGACTGCCATTATGGGGCCTAGTGGTACCGGTAAAACGACTCTGTTACGCCTTATTGGCGGTCAGTTGCGACCTGACTCTGGAACGATCCATGTGGATGGTGATAATGTGAGCGAATTGTCGCGCCGTTCGTTGTTTAAATTAAGAAAACGGATGGGTATGTTGTTTCAAAGCGGGGCATTGCTGACGGACCTTTCTGTCTTTGATAATGTCGCGTTCCCTTTAAGAGAACACACGGATTTACCTGAAACTATTATTCACCATCTCGTTCTGATGAAACTGAACTCTGTTGGTTTGCGTGGTGCATATAGGCTGATGCCCAATGAACTGTCCGGAGGGATGGCGCGGCGTGTTGCGTTAGCACGTACCATTGCACTGGATCCTATGATGATTATGTATGATGAGCCGTTTGCCGGCCAGGATCCGATTTCAATGGGCGTGCTGGTGAAATTAATCAAGTTATTGAATGCAACACTTGATATGACCAGTATTGTCGTCTCTCATGACATTCACGAAACGACTTCGATCGCGGATTATATTTATATTCTTTCTGAGGGAAAGGTTGTCGGGTTTGGTACTCCACAGGAAATAGAGGAGTCTGAGTCTGCTCAGGTGCAACAATTTATGCAGGGGTTGGCCGATGGTCCCGTTCCCTTTCATTATCCGGCACCTGATTTTAAAACCGAGTTATTTGGATTGGGTGGCTGAGAATGAATACCTGGATACAACAACTGGGTCAGGCCGGCATCCGTTTTTTCCAGAGAGTGGGGCGTGCTTTTCTCTTTCTGATAAAAGTGCTAATGAGTGTGCCAGCATCATTGTTGCGTTTTAATTTACTGGTTCAGCAGCTCTATTATGTTGGCGTTTTGTCGATGTTGATTATTGTTGTTTCGGGCCTGTTTGTCGGTATGGTGCTAGGGCTTCAAGGATATAACACTTTAGTGGATTTTGGTGCTGAGGAGTCGCTAAGCGTCATGGTGGCACTCTCTCTGGTGCGAGAGCTGGGGCCAGTTGTAGCAGGGCTTTTGTTTGCAGGGCGTGCAGGTTCAGCGCTGACTGCCGAGATTGGTTTAATGAAATCGACAGAGCAGCTTTCAGGGATGGAGATGATGGCTGTAGACCCAGTCTCAAGAGTTATAGCTCCGCGGTTTTTAGCGGGTTTAATCAGTATGCCATTGCTTGCTGCGATGTTTAGTGCGGTGGGTGTTTTGGGTGGCTACTTTGTTGGTGTCGGGTTGCTGGGTTTAGATGATGGTGCTTTTTGGTCACAGCTTCAGAGTAAAGTCGATTTTCAGGGCGATATTTTAAATGGCGTGATTAAAAGTATTGTTTTTGGTTTAGTGATTAGCTGGATTGCGCTCTTTGAAGGGTATGATACAGTGCCGACATCTGAAGGGGTTGGGCGTGCAACAACACGCACGGTTGTTCATTCTGCACTAGCAATTTTGGGGCTGGATTTTATATTGACAGCTCTTATGTTTGACGAATAATTCTGGGAAATAGTGTCATGAGGCAAACTAAAGCAGTAGAAATCGGGGTTGGGCTATTTGTTGCTGCAGGATTAATCGCTCTTTTTGTGATGGCGATCAAAATGAGTAATTTTTCCAGCTTTGATAATGGTGCAGGTTACGATGTTACGGCCCGATTTGATAATATAGGTGGCCTGAAGGAGCGTTCGCCCGTATCCATGGCCGGGGTTAAGGTTGGGCAGGTTTCCAGTATTGCCCTTGATAGTCAGACGTACGAGGCAGTGGTCACTTTGACGATCAATTCACAATATGCGGCACTGCCGTTAGACACTTCTGCCAGTATTTTTACTGCAGGTTTGTTGGGTGAGCAATATATTGCATTAGAACCCGGTGGTGAGGAGACATATTTGGCAAACGGTAGTGAATTACAGCTCACGCAGTCCGCTTTGGTGTTGGAGCAATTGATTGGGCAATTTTTGTTTAATGCCGGTGGGGATGACGAGTGAAACAGTTTTTATGTGGCATAGGGCTGCTGGCAAGTGCTGTGCTATCGCCCTGTATGGCCGAGTCGACCCTCACTCTTTCATTGGATCAGGCGATTGAGCGTGCTTTGCAGATTGACCCTCGCATTAGTGAAAAGCAACACTTTGTCTCGAAAGCCAAAGCGTTGCAGGAAGAAGCGAAAAGTTATGGTGATGTTTCGGCTGATATTACATTAATTGCAGGGATAACCAATGGGCTTGAGGGGGGGTTTTATAAAGCCGATGGTCAAACACCTCGCTCAGATCGGTATGATTTCGACAGTTTGTCACTGCTGACAACATTGCAGTTTAATGTGATCAAACCACTGTATACGTTTGGTAAGCTTGAGAACTATGGTGCCGCAGCTAAAAGCAATATTGCAGTGAAATCAGGTGATGTGCAGATACAGCGCAATGCTACCGTGCTGGATGTAAAGCGTGCCTATTATGGCTATCTTTCTGCACGTGATAGCCGAAAAACTTTGGAATCCGTTGACAAGCGTCTGGCATCTGCGATTGATCTGGTCTCAGAATGGCTTGAAGAGGGCGAAGGTGATGTTTCTCAATCGAACCTTTATGCCTTGCAAGCAGGGCGTGCTGTGCTGGGGCGTTATATGGCGCAGGCTACGGGGCTTGAAAATGTGGCGCTGGCCGGGCTGAAAATGCTTTCAGGTATTGAGTCCGATGTTGAGGTTGAATTGCTTGATAAAGCAATCAGGCCCGTCGAACTTCCTGCATTGACTGAAGAGGAGTTGCGCGAAAATGCGATGACTCAACGCCCTGAAATTGCTCAGGTCAATGCGGGTTTAGCTGCAAAGCGTGCTTTACTCGAAGCTAAAAAAGCAGAAAAACGGCCTAATATATTTGCCGGTTTTATTGGAATGGCAGCAAACTCGACAAACAGGGAGCGTCTGGATAACCCATACATTGCAGATCCTTTTAATGATTATGGGGCAATGCCGTTACTGGGTTTAAGCTGGAAGTGGGCCGATGGCGTGCAAACAGCAAAAATCAGGCAGGCAGAAGCTGAATTAAATGCGGTGATGGAAAAAGCCCGGTTGGCGAAAATGGGAATTCCCTTTCAGGTGGCAGAGCAATATTATCAAGTGCATGCCTACCATGAAGCAGTAGACAAATTAGCAGAAGGAAGTCGAGCCGCACGACGCTGGATGGTGGCAAGTTTTGCAGATTTTGAAGCAGGGCTGGAAAAGCCCGAGCAAATAATATTGGCACTTCAAAGTTATGTGCTGGCTCATACGGACTACCTTAAAACAACTTTTGATTACAATATGTATGTTGCTCAATTGATGAATGTAACAGGAGAAAAACGGTGAAAATACACATTGTAGTTGCTGTACTATTAATCTCTTTTTTAAACCCCTTATGGGCAGAAGATTCTACGCCGCAAAAATTAGTGGTGGAGACGTCTGAAAAGGTGATTGCCAAGCTGAAAGAAGAGCAGGCGACCATTAAAGAGCACCCTGAAAAAATCTATTCACTGGTTGAAGATTTAGTGCTGCCTCATTTTGATTTTGAACGTACTTCCAGGTGGGTGCTAGGTAAATACTGGTTACGTGCAACGGATGAACAAAAGCAGCGTTTTGTTGTTGAGTTCAAACATCTTCTTGTGCGTACTTATGCCAAATCATTAAATGAGTTTGTGGATAAAAAATTCAACTACCTCCCTTTTCGTGGCAAAGAGGGTGCGGCTAATGCGACTGTGCGTATGGAGGTGGATGAGCCGGGTGGTTTTCCAATTCCAATCAATTATAAGCTTCACCTGAAAGCGGGTAGCTGGAAATTGTATGATGTAGAGGTCGATGGAATTAGTCTTGTGGCGAACTATCGCACCAGTTTCTCAAAAGAGATCCGTAAAAAGGGTCTGGATCGCTTGATTGAAAAGTTGGCCAAAGGAAACCAGAAATCTGAATCTGCTTCTTCATGAATAATAGATCTGCACAATTAAATAAAACGGCTGATGATCGGTATCAAATTATTGGAACATTAACCTATACTAGCGTTCCTGCATTGTATAATAAAAGTTTGTTCCTGTTTGATTCTGATGAAGGTGAGTTGGTGCTGGATTTCCAAAAAACCACCCAAGTTGATAGTGCAGGGTTTGCCTTGGTGGTTGAATGGCAGCGCCTGGCAAGACAAAAAAATAAAATATTGTTATGCCACCATATTCCTAAGCAAATGAAAGCAATCGCTGAATTAAGCGGGCTTTCAATGCTTCTCGGACAGCCTCCTAAATAACTAAATAATTTAATCTTGTGGAGCCAGTTGAAAATGCAACCTGAAACAATTCAAGAAATGATAGAAAGTAACTTGCCCGGGAGCCAGGCTGAAGTGTGTGGTGATGGCCGCCATTTTCAGGCCGTTGTTATCTGCGATGATTTTGCGGATAAAGGAATGTTGCAACAACACCGCATGGTTTATGCAGCGTTGGGTGATCAAATGGAAACCGCGATTCACGCGCTTTCTATTCGTACTTATACTGTCGCGCAGTGGGCCGATGCCCAAAATGCTGCGTAGTTTTTTTGAGTTGAATTTTAAGCGTATTATTAATGGATAAACTGATCATCACGGGCGGAGTGCGGTTAGATGGCGAGATTCGAATCTCTGGCGCTAAAAATGCAGCGTTGCCTATTCTTGCTTCGACCTTATTGGCTGATGAGCCTGTAACGATTTGCAATGTGCCACATCTGCATGATGTAACAACAACGATGGGTCTGTTGGGGCAGATGGGTGTGCAACTGGTTGTTGACGAAAAAATGTGCATTGAAGTCGATGCATCAACGATCAATACGTTTGATGCGCCTTATGCCTGGGTTAAAACCATGCGCGCGTCTATTTTGGTCTTGGGGCCTTTGTTGGCACGTCACGGGGAAGCCAATGTTGCTTTGCCGGGGGGGTGTGCCATCGGTTCTCGTCCGGTCAATCTGCATATCTCTGGTCTGGAAGCGATGGGTGCGACCATTACCATTGAGGGGGGAGTGATTCGGGCGCGAGCCAAACGCCTGAAGGGTGCGCATCTGGTATTGGATCAAGTCACCGTGACGGGTACTGAAAATTTACTGATGGCAGCAACACTGGCGGATGGGCAAACGGTGATCGAAAATGCTGCGCGTGAACCCGAAGTGACTGACTTGGCAAATTGCCTGATTCAGATGGGGGCCAAAATCAGTGGTGTTGGTACGGATACTTTGATGGTTGATGGCATCGAACGATTGCATGGTGCACGTTATGCGGTGCTCCCCGATCGTATTGAAACCGGCACATATCTTGTCGCAGCCGCAATGACTCGTGGCCGTATCAAAGTTAAGGATACCGACCCTCATCTACTGGAAACTGTGCTGATTAAATTGCGTGAAGCTGGCGCTCATATCGAAACAGGTGATGATTGGATTGTGCTGGATATGAAAGGGAAACGCCCTAAAGCCGTTGATGTACAATCTGCCCCCTATCCTGGTTTTCCAACGGATATGCAAGCACAGTTTACTTCCATGAATGTTGTTGCCGAAGGTGTCGGTGCCGTCACGGAAACAATTTTTGAAAATCGTTTCATGCATGTTCAAGAGTTGCAACGTATGGGTGCTGAAATTAAGTTGCGGGGGAATACGGTATTTTGTACAGGCAAGGAACAGCTGGCGGGGGCACCGGTGATGGCGACAGATTTACGTGCATCGGCCAGTTTGGTTTTGGCTGGTTTGGTGGCAAAAGGTGAGACAGAGATTTCTCGTATCTACCATGTTGATCGTGGCTATGACCATATTGAAGAAAAAATGGCTCAATTAGGGGCAACAATTCGCCGAGTTTCCGAGTAGTAATTGATGGATAAAAAATTGACAATTGCCTTATCTAAAGGGCGTATTCTGAAAGAGACTTTACCTTTGCTGGCTTATGCCGGAATTGAGCTTCGGGATGATTTGGCCACCAGCCGCAAGCTGATTTTTGATACCAATCGTGACGATGTGAAGCTGCTTATTATCCGTGCATCAGATGTGCCTGTTTATGTAGATTATGGTGCGGCTGATGTCGGTGTGTCGGGTAAAGATGTATTGATGGAGTATGGTGGGGAAGGGATCTACGAACCACTGGACCTTGAAATTGCAAAGTGCCGCCTGATGTTGGCGGGTCCGGTGGATGGCATACACGCACAAGGCCGCCTGCGTATTGCAACAAAATATGTCAAAACGGCCAAGCGTTATTTTGCAGCGAAAAGTGAGCAGGTTGAAATGATCAAACTCTATGGATCAATGGAGCTTGCACCTTTAGTTGGATTGGCTGATGCGATTGTTGATGTGGTAGACACGGGAAATACGCTTGTGGCGAATGACCTGAAGCCGTATGAGCATATTGCTGATATCAGTTCGCGCCTGATTGTGAATAAGGCCTCAATGAAAATGAAACATGCTGTGGTAAAAGGCTTTGTTGATAAAATTGAAGAAGCTGTTGCGCAGCGTAAAAAATAAACAGGCACTGAAGTGATGAAAATAAAACGCCTTAACAGTAAAGAGAGTACTTTTTGGTCACAACTGAATCAGTTACTGGCATGGGATGAAGCCAGTGATGATGCTGTATTCAAAACGGTCAACGGCATACTGAGTGACATTCGAAAGCGTGGTGACAGTGCGGTTGTTGAATACACCAATCGCTTTGATCGAATGAGTGTTGCTGATATGGCGGCATTGGATATCAGTCGTGATCGTCAACAAAAAGCACTGCAGTCGATTACTGCTGAGCAACGCAAAACACTGGAGTTTTCTGCTGAGCGGATAAAAAGTTATCACGAGCATCAAAAAATTGAGTCTTGGTCTTATACAGAGGCTGATGGCACGATGTTGGGGCAAAAAGTCACGCCGCTTGATCGAGTAGGTTTATATGTTCCAGGTGGAAAAGCGGCCTATCCATCGTCTGTGTTGATGAATGCAATTCCTGCAAAAGTTGCAGGTGTTGAAGAACTCATTATGGTTGTGCCTACACCGGATGGTGAGGTCAATGATTTAGTCTTGGCTGCGGCCTGCATATCAAATGTCGATAAAGTATTTGCGATCGGCGGTGCTCAGGCTGTCGCTGCATTGGCTTATGGAACTGAAACTGTACCGCAAGTCGATAAGATTGTCGGGCCAGGTAATATCTATGTCGCCACGGCCAAGAAAATGGTATTTGGTGTGGTGGGTATCGATATGATTGCCGGGCCATCGGAAATACTGGTGATCTGTGATGGTCAAACCGATCCCGACTGGATTGCAATGGATCTCTTTTCTCAAGCAGAGCATGATGAAGATGCGCAATCTTTATTGGTCTGCCCTGATGCTGAATTTATCGGTAAAGTTGAAGAGAGTATTGAGCGCTTGTTACCGACGATGGAAAGAGCTGAAATTATTCAAAAATCATTAATGTCCAGAGCAGTATTGATTCAAGTGACTGACTTGGTTGAAGCAGCCAAAGTTTCAAATCATGTAGCTCCAGAACACCTTGAACTGTCAGTGGAAGATCCTGAGCTACTTGTCAAAAGTATCAGTAGTGCCGGTGCAGTTTTTATGGGCCGGTATACTGCTGAAGCCGTGGGTGATTATTGTGCGGGGCCTAATCATGTGTTGCCGACTTCACGTACTGCACGTTTTTCATCGCCGCTGGGTGTTTATGATTTTCAGAAGCGTTCCAGCCTGATTTTTTGCTCTAAAGAGGGTGCTTCAAGGTTAGGTCGGCCTGCATCAATACTTGCACGTGGTGAAGGTCTGACGGCTCATGCTCGTTCTGCGGAGTACAGAGTTCAAAAATAAGCTGCGTGATTGTTTCTAAGGGGGAGCATTCCTATCCCCCTTCCTCTCGTTATAAAAATACCGCCAAGAGTACAATGCCCAATAACAAACGGTAGATCACAAAAGGTGTCATACCGATGCGGTCAAGCAGCTTCAGGAAGAAGTGAATGCAAAGATAGGCACTTACTGCCGAAAGTACAGCACCTAGAACCAGTGGCAGCCAGTCATCCCCTTTTGCATGTTCAAGGTAGTCAACGGTCTCTAATCCACCCGCTAAAACAATAATCGGAATGGAGAGCAGGAATGAAAATCGTGCTCCGGCTTCACGCGTCATGCCAAGTAGAAGCGCGGCGGTGATCGTGATTCCTGAGCGTGATGTGCCCGGAATAAGCGCTAATGCCTGAGCACAGCCAATGACTATAACATCAAACCAGACGATGCTGTATTCGTTTCGGCTCAACTTTCCCCTGCGATCTGCAATCCATAATGCAATACCAAATACAATAGTTGTAATAGCGATCACAATCGGGCCACGTAAATTCTCTTCAATGAAATCCTTGAATAACAGACCGGCAAGCCCGGCAGGAATCGTACCCAATAGTACGGCCCACGCCAGCTTGCTCTCCCTGGTTTGGCCTTTACCTGCCAGGGAAGCAGACCAGTCGGTAAACATTTTGGTCAGCTCACGGCGGAAATAGGCGACGACAGCGGCCAATGTTCCGACATGAACCGCAACATCAAAAGCCAGCCCTTGATCTTCCCAGCCTGTCAAGGTCGGGACTAAAATCAGATGGGCTGAGCTGGAGACAGGTAGAAATTCGGTCAGCCCTTGAACAATGGCTAAAACCGCGATCTGTATAAAATCCATAAATTAACTTTTTGATTTATCGTATTTGAGACTCATTATCAGGCAGGGTGACATTGAGTTCGAGAACAGAAACCTGATCATTTTTGTCAAGATTGACTTTGACTTGCTCTTTATCAATGTCTACATACTTGCTAATCACAGCTAAAATTTCCTTTTGCATTTGTGGTAGATAACTCGGTGTTCCACGTTTAGATCGTTCGTGTGCAACAATAATTTGCAAACGTTCTTTAGCGAGAGAAGCCGTATTTTTTTTAGGTGTGCGAAAATAGTCTAGCAGGCTCATCCTTTGCCTCCGAATAATCTTTTAAATAACCCTGGTTTCTCTTCCGTGATAAACCGTAAAGGAACTTCTTCGCCAAGGAAACGGTCAACAGCGTCGCTGTAGGCTTGCGCAGCATTGCTTTCGCTATCCAGTATGACAGGTGACCCTGAATTTGATGCTTTTAATACATCGCCTGACTCGGGAATTACGCCGATTAAAGGGATGGCTAGGATTTCTTCAATATCTTCAATACAAAGCATGTCACCACTTGCAACACGTGTGGGGCAGTAGCGAGTCAGTAACATTCGTTCTTTAACAGGGTCTTCACCGCGTTCTGCACGGCGGGACTGGCTGGCTAAAATACCTAATATCCGGTCTGAGTCACGCACAGAGGAGACTTCGGGGTTGGTGACGATAATGGCTTCATCGGCAAAGTAGAGTGCCATTAAAGCACCGTGTTCGATTCCGGCTGGAGAGTCACATACGATATAGTCAAAGTTGTGCTCATTGGTCAGCTGGTCGAAAATGCGTTCAACACCTTCTCGAGTCAGAGCATCTTTATTGCGTGTTTGGGATGCAGGTAGCAAAAACAGATTATCGACACGTTTATCTTTAATCAGCGCTTGATTCAAGTTGGCTTCATCATTAACAACGTTGACAAAGTCATAGACAACACGGCGTTCACAGCCCATGATCAGATCAAGATTACGCAAGCCAATATCAAAATCGATAATGACTGTTTTGTGGCCTTTCAAGGCCAATCCTGAGCCAAATGAAGCGCTTGTGGTGGTTTTTCCTACGCCCCCTTTACCGGACGTGACGACAATGATCTGAGACATTTACAGTATATTCCCTAAGTTATTGTTTAATTTTTTTAGAAAAAATAATTTATATATGTATTTTTGATCTTCCAAAACCACATCCTTATATTTGTTTAGTTAAGCGCTTGTCTTGTTTATCATTGTTAATCCAGCAAATCAATAAGTAGTCGCTCGTCTTGCAAGTGAGTCACCGTTCGTTTATTTAGATAATTTGAGTCAATTTTTTCATTGAGCTGGTAGTGCCCAGCGATCGAAACCAGTTCAGCTTGCAGACTGTGGCAGAAAATCATCGCATCAGTATCACCGCTGGCACCCGCAAAAGCCCGGCCTCGCAGTGTACCGTAAATATGGATATTGCCATCGGCCAGTATTTCTGCGCCTGTGCTAACGGATGCCAGTACGGTTAAATCTCCCCCACGCGCATAAATTTGCTGGCCTGAACGCACCGCATGGCGAATCACAAGTCCGTGATTTTTGACCTCATAATGAGGTGCTGCTTCTACCTCTTTTTGGTGGTCGTCTGTTTCAGTCTCTTTTGTTTGATTTGGGATGGTTTCAGCTTGTGGTGCGGGGGCATTCGCTGTCAGTATACCAAGCCCAGCTTTATGCGCTGCTGTCTGGTGTGCTTTTTTAGAGGAGCAGACTGCGACAGGAATCAGGTTGTGTTTCTCTAACAGTTGCTTGAGAGTGGACAGATTGGGGATTTTCCCATTAATTTTTTCCAGATCAATGACAAGTGGTGCTTTTTCAAAGAACTTGGGGGCGAGTGCTATGTTTTTTGTCAGTTGCTCATCAATACTATCAATGTCCGCAGAGTATAGTTCCATTGCTGAAAGAGTAAAAAAGCTTCCCCTGAGGCGAAAACTATCCTGTTTTTGATTGTTCGGTTTCATAAACTTTCCGAGTTAGCTTGCACTTATTCTATTCAATATTCTGGACTTGTTCACGCATCTGTTCAATGAGTACTTTCAGTTCGACGCTGATGCGAGTGATTTCTGCACTGGCTGATTTTGATGCGATGGTATTGACTTCACGATTCAGCTCTTGCATGAGAAAATCGAGCCGCCTTCCAACAGCTTCATCAAGTGTTAAAGTACGCCGAACCTCGATGAGGTGCGTAGCGAGTCGATCCAGCTCTTCATCAACATCCAGTTTTTGCGCAAGCAGTACTAACTCCTGTTCGAGCCGTGACAGATCAATCTCCGACTTTAACTCGGCGAGTCGATTGCTGAGTGTTTGACGTATTGTTTCTAGTACTTGTGGCAGGCATGTTTTAATTTGAGCAATGCAACTTTCCATTGCATCGCAGCGTTGACGTATGAGTGTTTGTAGTTTTTTACCTTCGCGTTCACGCGAATCACGTAGTTCAGGCAGCGTTGCTTCAAGCAGCTTTATTGCGGCTGTTTGCAGCGGTTTGGCATCAAGTTCAACACCTTGCACAATGCCTGGCCAGTTTAAAATTTCCATTGCTTTAATGGGGGTGGCGTTGGTTTTTAATAAGGTATTTATTTGCTGACTGGCGGTGATGAGCTGCTCCGCAAGTGCTTGATTGACTTCAATGAGCGCATTACTGGATTCATCACGTTGAAATCGGAGATTGCAATCGATCTTGCCTCGGCTGAGCTGTTTTTTGAGTGCTTCACGAACCGATGTTTCTAGTGGACGCAAGCAATCAGGCAGACGAATGGCCGCTTCCAGATAGCGATGATTCACTGAGCGAATTTCCCACGTCAGTGTACCCCATTCAGTTTGAGCCTGTTTGTGGGCAAAAGCAGTCATGCTTCGTATCATATTGTCTCTTTTTAATCCTTAATTCATGAAATTTTTGGATTGGCTTGGTGCTATACTGCGCCACATTCTAATCTATTTACCTAAATTATCTAAATCTATAAAAAGGAAGCCTGTTATGCGTCCGAGTGGTCGAGCTCTTGATGAATTAAGAACAATTAAATTAACACGTAATTTCACCAAACATGCTGAAGGTTCAGTCTTGGTCGAGTTTGGGGATACCAAAGTGATTTGTACTGCCAGTCTGGACAATCAGGTTCCCCGTTTTTTGAAGGGCAAAGGCCAAGGATGGATCACGGCAGAGTATGGGATGTTACCGCGTTCGACCGGTTCACGAATGGGGCGTGAGGCTGCCAGAGGTAAACAGGGTGGGCGTACAGTAGAAATTCAGCGCCTGATCGGGCGTTCATTGCGAGCTGCAGTGGATTTGAAGGGCTTGGGGGAAAATACCATCGTACTGGATTGTGATGTGATTCAAGCCGATGGTGGCACTCGCACCGCATCGATTACAGGCGCTTATGTGGCGATGGTTGATGCGATGCAGAAAAAATTGGGTAAAAAAGTTCCCGTGTATGGTGCGGTAGCGGCTGTTTCTGTTGGTATTTATAAAGGCAAACCCGTGTTGGATCTTGATTATGCAGAAGATTCTAATGCAGAAACAGATATGAATGTGATTATGAATGATGCGGGTGCATTTATTGAGTTGCAAGGCACCGCAGAAGGTCATGCTTTTCACCGTGAAGAGTTGAATGGCATGCTGGATCTGGCTCATAAAGGTGTTACTGAATTAATTGAAATTCAGCGTGAGACTTTGGGGATTTAATATGCCAGAGCCTGACAAAAAAACTGTGTCACGTATCGTTTTAGCAACGGGGAATCAGGGCAAAGTTCGGGAAATGAGTCAACTGTTATCCGGTTTGGTTCTGGATATCGTTCCACAATCCGAGTTTGATGTGCCACCAGCCGACGAAACGGGTTTGACATTCATTGAAAACGCCATTATTAAAGCACGCAATGCGGCGCACTATACAGGGCTGCCTGCAATTGCGGATGACTCGGGTATTGAGGTTGATGCGCTTCAAGGAGCGCCAGGAATTTACTCTTCACGTTATGCCGGAGCCTCAGCCACGGATGAGAAAAATCGTGAAAAGCTACTGGCTGACCTTCAGGGTATTGATGAGAGTGAACGTACTGCGCGGTTTCAATGTGTGATTGTTTATATGCAGCATGAAAATGATCCCACGCCACTTGTATGCCAAAGTGCCTGGGAAGGGCGGATTTTATTTGAATCTTTGGGGGTAGGTGGGTTTGGTTATGATCCTGTCTTTTATGTACCCACGCATTGCTGCACATCGGCCGAGTTGCCCAAGGATGAGAAAAACCGGATCAGTCATCGTGGCCAGGCGTTGCAAAAATTGCTGGCCTCTTTAAAAGTATAAATTAGCGTTAAATTGATGAAAGCACCTGAACTTCTCTCGCCTGCTGGCACTTTAAAAAATATGCGTTACGCGTTTGCCTACGGGGCTGATGCAGTATATGCCGGAATGCCGCGTTATAGCTTGCGTGTCCGTAACAATGATTTCAATCTTGAGCATTTGCGGATTGGTATTAGTGAAGCGCATCAACAAGGCAAACAGCTTTTTGTGGCCGCTAATGTGATTCCACATAACTCAAAACTTACCACTTTTATGAAAGATATGGAAGAAGTGGTGGCACTGAAACCCGATGCATTCATAATGGCAGATCCTGGGCTGATTATGTGGGTTCGAGAACGTTGGCCTGATTTGCCCGTTCACCTCTCTGTGCAGGCCAATACGGTAAATTACGCAGCAGTGAAGTTTTGGCAGTCAATGGGGGTTCAGCGAATTATCCTGTCGCGAGAACTCTCTCTGGATGAAATTGAAGAAATTCGCCAGCGTTGTCCAGAGATCGAACTGGAAGTATTTGTTCATGGTGCATTATGCATTGCCTATTCGGGGCGCTGTCTGTTATCCGGTTATTTCAATCATCGTGATCCCAATCAGGGCGCTTGCACCAATGCGTGTCGCTGGAAATATAAGACCTTTGAAGCCATTGAAGATGAAACGGGGGATTTGTATAAAAAATCAGAACGCCATCCTAAAGCCGATAAAACTTACCTGATCGAAGAGGCGGGTCGCCCAGATCAACTTATGCCCATTTTTGAAGACGAGTTGGGCACATATATTATGAACTCGAAAGATCTTCGAGCGGTTGAACATGTGGTGCGGTTAGCGAAGATAGGCATTGATTCTCTAAAAATAGAAGGACGAACAAAATCTCACTATTACGTGACGCGCACCGCACAGATCTATCGCAAAGCGATTGATGACGCTGTGGCTGGAAAACCGTTTGACCCGAGCATGTTGGGCGCATTGGAGTCACTGGCGAATCGCGGTTATACCGATGGTTTTTATAAACGCCATGATACACATGAATACCAAAACTATATTCAGGGAAACTCAGAATATTACAGCCAAAAATTTGTAGGTGAATTTATCGGTTTTGATGAAGACAAAGATCTGGCAGAAGTGTTGGTGAAAAATAAAGTATGTGTGGGTGATTCACTGGAAGTTATTTTACCCAGTGGAAATCACACCATCACACTTGAGAGCATGGAAGACTTTTATGGAAAACCGATGCAGGAAGCCCCCGGTGGTGGTTATAAAATACGTATTCCTGTACCCACAAAAAATGTGAAGTTGGGTTTGTTGGCAAAAAACCTGGGGCACTCTACAGTGAAAGGGTTTTAAGGTTGAATTGACGGTTATCTGTGTTGTTCAATAAATGATTCAGACTCTTCGAACAGCCCGATTGGCTCCAGTGGACAGCTCAAAGTGGTGTTATGTGTGAATACAGATATGCAACTCAGAAATAACAGTCAAATAACCTTCCATAAGATCTTGGTAACCGCCTTATAAAGTTATATTATCACGTTTTCTGAGCTATTATGTGGGGTCAAAGCATGACAACAACAGAAAAGCTGCGCTACTTGTTGTAGCTACTGATGGGCGGTGTTATGTGAAAAATGCAAAGGAAATATATAATGATAAACATTGAACAACTTCATCCTCAGTTCATCACGGATGAAAAAGGACAGAGAAAATCTGTGGTATTGCCAATAACAGACTTTCAAGAGCTTATACATGACTTGGAGGATTTGGTAGTTGTTGCAGAAAGGAGAGAAGAACCAACAACTAGTCACGCTGACTTCATTAAAGAGTTGAGAGACAGTGGCCACCTATAGTATCGAATGGAAAAGCTCCGCAAAGAAGGAGCTTAGACGATTACCAAAGAAGGTAATAAATAACATAATTAGCGCCATTGAGAAGTTACCACATAATCTTCATCCTGCTGGCAGCAAGAAGTTAATTGGCACAGAGCATATCTATCGACAGAGAATTGGTGATTATAGAATTGTATATTCAATAGAGAGCAATCGTCTGGTTATTGAAATTGTTCGAGTGGGTCATAGAAAAGACGTATATAGAAATATCACATAACAAGGGTGTCCCCGGTGTAGACGAGATGACGGTAGCAGAACTCCCGGACTACCTGAGACAACACTGGCTCGAGATCAAAAGGCAGCTGCTGAACGGTCACTATCGAGCACAAGCCGTCAAGCGGGTTGAGATACCCAAAGCCGATGGTCGCCGCTAGGAGGCTGTCCGAGAATGGAAGTCGTAGCGAGGGAAAGCCATTTTGAGGCAGATTTGGTGTAAATTTGAGGCGAATAGTTGTTCTATTTAACGAAAATTTACACCAAATATGGCCGAAATGGATTTTCCGCAGTAGACTTTTCATTC
>WFXF01000027.1 GCA_015490755.1 Gammaproteobacteria bacterium | reverse complement strand
TTCTCTTCCCAATACTCTGATTCATGCCGTAACAAAAATACCAGACGTTGGTCACAGGGCAGGGCCGGTATCAGTTTTTTGACAAGATAGTCAACCTGTTGCTGGTTATCACAGTTGTTTTCTATATCGGCATTGGTCGCAGGTGTCTGGCTGATGACATCTATGTCGTCATCACTTTCCTGTGATTCACTGATGACTTTACTTTTAACGCCTTTTCGTCGCCAATGATCCGTTAACAAGTTGGTTGAAATACGATTCAGGAATGATGAAAATCGACCATCATCATGATAGCTGTCCAGATTATTAACCACTCGTATCCATAGTTGCTGGGTCAGATCAGCAGCATCTGCTGCATTATGGCAGTGGTTAAAAAAGCGTCTTTTAGTATTGTTGTAGTGCCGGTCTATCAGTTCTTTGAACGCTTGTTCGCTGTTATCTTGTAAATAACGCTTGATAAGTTCCCCGTCAGACAGGTTTTGTAGCATGACTTTTACGTAGCCTTTGTGGATATTTTGTTGATGCCATAACCATGGCTTGCCGGATACGGCTATACTATCAAAGATGTCTGGGTTGCGCATATCCTGTTACCTAGCTGAACAAGTCTGTTGTCATATCCATGTTAACGCTTCGGTAACGGATAAGTTTGTTTGCAGGGTAAAAAACAAATATATTTATTTTGATGAAAATTATCACCAGTTTGGAGCGTTATATTAGCTATACTCCATAACGCCATAAATCGTGAACATGAAGGATCTACGATAGTGCAACAATTTTTGCGTACAATAATAGTGGCCTGTGTTATTGCGCTCATTTCTACTGAGTTATATGCGGGTGACCGGTTCGCTCTTGTTATTGGTAATAGCCAATATCAGCAGGTGGAATATCTTGTCAATCCAATAAATGATGCTCAGGCAATGTCTCGCAAGCTGAGAGAACTCGGTTTCAAAGTGACCGAGCTTCACGATCAGAGTAAAAACCAGATGAAAGCCACGTTGCGACAGTTCAGTGAGCAGCTGAACTCAGAGAGTGTTGCTCTGTTTTTTTATGCGGGTCATGGTATTCAATACGAAGGGAAAAACTACCTCATTCCCATTGATGCTGATATCAGTAAATCCTACGAAATTGAATACCAGGCCATTGATCTGAACATGATATTGTCCGCCCTTAATGAGGCTGAGCCAATATTGAATATTGTTATGCTGGATGCTTGCCGGGATAATCCGTTTGAACGTCAGATACGGGGTATTTCACGTAGTACCAATTTAAGAGGTAGTGGCCTGGCTTCTATCCAGAACAGTCGTGGAACTATTTTGTCCTATGCCACTGAGCCAGGCAATGTTGCAACGGATGGCGTGGGTTCCCATAGTCCTTATACATCAGCGATGCTGAAATACCTTGGTATGCCAGGGTTAAGCGTTCAGGATATGCTTAATCAGGTGGGTCTGGCCGTCATGAACGCAACTCAGGGCAATCAAAAACCCTGGTTTTCCAGCTCTCCCGTGCCGAAGTTTTGTCTTGCGGGTTGTGATATTGCTCTGAATCAAAAACCATCTATAAGTGCCGATTTTTCAGCCCCATTTATTAATCTACAGCTTAATGAGGTGCTGGAAAATTCAGACAGTTATAAAATTTCTGCCGAGGTGACGGATGAAGGAGGCCTGGAATCAATACAGCTTCACTATCGAACCATCAATAGCGGCACGACTTTTAGAACGCTTCCTCTGGTTCCCGATCAGGGGGGCAATTTTTACTCGGCAACTTTGCCTGTTGAATATTTACAGCATCCGGGTATTGAGTATTATGTGGAAGCTAAAGATCGTGCCAGCAACATCTCACAAAACCCCCTTCCAAATCAGCCGAGACAGGTGTTTTACGCTAACGCGCAAACTTCGCTTGAAACGGGTGATGCAAATCCAGATACAAAAAAATGGTGGTGGATAGGTCTGGGTGTACTGGCTACAAGTGCATTGCTGGCAGCTTCCAGTAGTGATGATAATAGTAGTAACGATGATACTGATATCACTCTTACGATTGAGGCTCCTACGCCCTGATTAATTTTTATTTGGCAATTGATAATGGCTCTATACAGAAATATCTCCATCACTATAAATATTTTTGCGATAACAATGCTTGCTGTCATGGGAAGCGGCTGTGTTGGTAACAGCAATGAAGTCGCAGACTTAAAAGAGGTTAATCTAGTTGAATTGCCCACCAAAATTCAGCGAAGCACTGTGCTAAATGATGGCGGAGAAAGATTGAAGGCATGTGTCAGAGTAAGAGAAGAAGGAATGGAGGGTGAAGCCACTTGTCAAACGATGGAGCTTGTCGGCACAAAAGCGAAATTGACGATAGCAAACCTTAAAAAAAATACTAACTATGTTGTCACCATCGAATTCTCTTTTGATTCTGAAGCGTATGGCAATGTTGTATTAGCGACAGTGGAACAAACCACGACAACCGTAGCTGGGAATAACCGGCTGAGCCTTGGAAAAGATGCATACCAATATCCCGATGATGATAAGGACGGGTGGGATAACCATAAAGAGCTGGAGCGTGATACTGATCCATATGTTGTGGATAAAATGACTCGAACATCATTGCTTGAAGTGGGTCATATGGATTGCACCAATGGTGGTACGTTAGTTGAAACGGGTATCGATAAAAATGCCAATGAGGTGCTGGATGATAATGAGGTGGATGCAAGAGAGAATATATGCAAAGACCCACCTGTGAATACTAATGGCAGTGTGGGTTGGCAGGGAGCTACTCTGGTTGAAAATAGTAATGTTGGAGATGCATGGAAAGCTCAGGTGGCGCTAGATGATAGTGGAAATGCTGTGGCTGTGTGGGAGGAACACGATGGTACACGCTACAACATCTGGGGCAATCGGTTTGATCCATTGGCGGGCTGGAGCACTGCCGCTCTTGTTGAAACCAATGATAGTGGGAGTGCGGTTTCTCCCCAGATGGTGTTGGATGGTGATGGTAACGCCCTGGTTGTCTGGCAACAAAGTGATGGTGTGCGTGAAAACATTTGGGCCAGACGCTTTGTGTCGGATACAGGTTGGAGCGCCGCGACTCTGATCGAGACTAATGATGCTGGAGATGCAGTTTCACCTCAGAT
>WFXF01000026.1 GCA_015490755.1 Gammaproteobacteria bacterium | reverse complement strand
TCCGAGTGATCATCCCTGGTTTCAGTCCAGTAACCTGTTGTTGCTGTTCGAGGAAAAACTTCTGAACGGATGGATGGAGCAAAACATTTATGTTCTACAATTTTTTCCAGCTCATCACGTGTGGGCAGACGCCACTTTTTAGAGCCTGCAAAACCTTTTCTGTTTAAAGATTTCACTTCTGATTTTGCCTTATGCCAGTTTTCACGATCCGCATCACCTGCACAAATTTCCCCATTCCAGCTCATACCAAGTGAGCACTTCATCCATGTCAGACCGCTTTTTTTATCGGTAACCGTACCATCGCCATTATGTTTAAACTGAGATGCGGGGGCGGTTTCAGAGCCCATACCTTTGCAGTTATCAGCCGCCCATGAAGTACTAACAGTAAAAAGTGAAACGGACAGAGCCAAGGCAAATTTGGAGTACATAACTCCTCCTTATTAAGTTAAAGAATTGCCTTTAATCTAGCCTGAGCCACCTACCTATGTCAATCTCGCTCTTCCAGCCACATCATCTGAATGGCCTCTAAAATTTTTTCTCCACAATGCGCAGGATCATCATCAAACTCTGGTAATTCAATAACCCATTGCTGTAAATCAGTAAAACGCACGTATTGTGGATCAACATCAGGATGTGCTTCATCCAGTTCAATCGCTATTTCTCGTGTATCTGTCCAATGCAGTGCCATTTTCAGTGCCCTTCTGAAACCATATTGATCGTATATTTTGGAATTTCAACCACGAGATCGTCATCTCCTACGATGGCTTGGCAGCTTAATCTGGAATCTGGATCAAGCCCCCAGGCTTTATCCAGCATGTCATCTTCATTTTCACTGGCTTCGTTAAGAGATTCAGCTCCCTCTCTGACATAAACGTGACAGGTCGTACAGGCGGCCACTTTTTCACATGCGTGTTCAATAGGAATATCAGAGGCCAATGCCGCATCACAGATGCTCGTCCCTGACTCTGCATCAATGACAGCCCCTTCAGGGCATAACTCTTCATGCGGTAGGAATATAATTTTCGGCATATATTGACCCCTTGTGAATAACGTTATTTATTATCAAAGTCAGTGACACTATGGCCGGACAAAACCTTATGGATATTGGCATCCATACGTTTAGCTGCAAAACCTGCACTGGCTTTATCCAGTATACTTGTCAAGCGTTTAACCTCTTCAAGAGATGAGCTGCTTTCTGCTTCTTTCAATTTTTCCAGTGCCTGATTAATTTTTTGACACTCTTCACAATCCAGGAGTTTTTCAGCATCCACTGCCAAAGCGCTTTCTACAGCTTCAATTAACCTTTTTGCATCGACCTGCGCTTCTCGTAAACGTCTTGATTCAACATCAGACTCTGCATGATCCATTGAATCACGCAACATCTGTTCAATTTCGTTTTCTTGCAAGCCATAAGAAGGTTTCACTTCAATATGACTGCTGACACCTGAGGTTTGTTCAATCGCATCGACGCTCAACAAGCCATCCGCATCGACCTGAAATGTCACTCGAATACGTGCCACACCCGCAGCCATGGGGGGAATGCCACGAAGCTCAAAACGTGCCAGTGAGCGACAATCATCGACCAGATCACGTTCACCTTGCACCACATGAATCATCATGGCTACCTGGCCATCTTTATAGGTCGTGAACTCTTGAGCACGGGCAACGGGAATCGTGGTGTTACGTGCGATCAACTTCTCACTTAAACCTCCCATTGTTTCCAGCCCCAGTGACAGTGGTATCACATCCAAAAGCAGCATTTCACCATCGTTTTTATTACCGACCAGAATATCTGCCTGGATTGCAGCACCAATTGCAACCACTTTATCGGGATCAATATCAACCAGAGGCGGTTGTTCAAAAAACTCTCCAACCAACTTCCTCACCAAAGGTGTTCGAGTTGTCCCTCCTACCAAAACAACATCCTGTACATCACTCACCTGGATGTCAGCATCCCTTAAAGCGCGGCGACATGGTGCGAGTGTACGGCGAATAACAGGCTCGATCAGCGTCTCAAGCTGTTTACGTGTTAATTCTCCTTGCCACACAGCGCCTTTATCTAAATCTATACGTAGCTCAACTGATGTCTGATTTGTTAAAGCTTCTTTTGCAATACGTGCTTCACTTAAAACATGACGCATCTGGCTGTGACTTGCATCACCACTGATATCAGCTTGAGCCATGATCCATTTTGCAATTTCATGGTCAAGATCATCGCCACCTAAAGCAGCATTACCCGCTGTCGCGATGACTTCAAATATACCTTTGCTAAAGCGTAATATTGAGATATCAAACGTACCGCCACCCAAATCATAAATGACATGGATGCCTTCCGAGCCTCGATCCAGGCCATATGCAATGGCCGCAGCTGTCGGTTCATTAAGCAGACGTAAAACATTAAGCCCTGCCAAGCGAGCCGCATCTTTGGTAGCTTGGCGCTGTGCATCGTCAAAATAGGCAGGCACAGTAATAACAACCCCATCAAGCTCACCTTGCAGACTCTGCTCTGCACGCAGTTTAAGTGCTTTTAATATCTCGGATGAAACCTGTACAGGGCTGACATCACCCGCAACCGTACTGATCCGTGGCATTCCCTGCTCACTCTTTGTGAACTGATAAGGTAATTTGTTGCCTGTTTGAACAACATCTTCAATACCGCGCCCCATCAAACGTTTGACCGATGCGATGGTATTCAGCGGATCAGAGACAGCCGCCGCCGCCGCAACCCGACCCACAATCGCAGGCTGACCTTTCGTATATGAAACGATCGAAGGCAATAGGTGATACCCATCAATATCAGGCAGCACATCCGCAACACCACTGCGTGATGTTGCTACCAGTGAATTCGTGGTTCCTAAATCAATTCCTGCAGCTAAACGCCTTTGGTGTGGTGCGGGCGATTGCCCAGGTTCGCTGATCTGTAATAATGACATGGTTTTTATATTAACCCATCAGTTCTTCTTCAAGTAAAAATGCCTCTTCCCGCAATTTCACCATGAACTGTATTTTATTTAATGTAGATTCAATAGTAGATAAATTATCCGGTGAGATTTTTTTAAACTCTGTTTTTAATTGTTCAATAGTTTCATTGATAGAAGCGTCCGTTTTTTTAATAAACAGGAGCAACTCATCCAGAGTTTTTATCGCGGCCAAGGCTTCTCTAAGCTCAAACTGCTGCATCAAAAAAGCAGAATCTTTTATCGAAACCTCTTCTGATAAGTTTTGCTCATTAGATCGATAAAGTGATAACAGATAAAAACCACGTTTAAGCGGATCTTTCAATACACTGTAAGCATCATTAAGCTCTGTTGCATGCTGCATTGCCAACCGCTTTTCATGATCAGGCTTCGATGCATAACGGTCGGGATGAAAGTTTTTTTGAAGTAATTGGTAACACTCCTTAAGTGCTTTTAAGTCAATATCAAAAGTACAGGGCAAAGCAAACAGTTCAAAATAGTTTTTTTTCGACGGGGAAGGCATCTTAAATAATTAAACGGTGAAGCTTTCACCACACCCACACTGATCACTCACATTCGGATTGTTAAATTTAAAACCCTCATTAAGCCCTTCACGCACATAATCAAGCTCTGTGCCATCAATATAAAGCAAGCTTTTTGGATCGACATAAATTTTAATGGCTTTATCTTCAAACAGATGATCTTCAGGTGAAGCCTCATTAACAAACTCCAAAACATACGCCATTCCAGAGCAGCCGGATGTTTTCACGCCCAATCGCAAGCCCAGACCACTACCGCGCTTATCTAAAAAGTTCTGGATATGTTTTGCCGCTGCATCTGTGAGTGTAATTGCCATTTTCTTACTCTATACAATTGATTATTTGTGCTTGGATTTGTAATCATCAATCGCTGCTTTCACCGCATCTTCTGCCAATACGGAGCAATGAACCTTGACCGGTGGCAATGCAAGCTCTTCTGCGATATCACTGTTTTTTATAGTACCGGCTTCGTCAAGTGTTTTTCCTTTCACCATCTCGGTCAGCAATGAGCTTGATGCAATGGCCGAACCACAGCCGTATGTTTTAAAACGTGCTTCTTCAATCACGCCATCATCATTTACCTTAATTTGCAGACGCATGACATCACCACATGCAGGAGCCCCCACCATGCCTGTACCTACAGAATCATCATTTTTATCCAGCACACCTACATTGCGTGGATTTTCATAATGGTCTAATACTTTTTCGCTATATGCCATAACTGCCTCACTTAAGCCTAATGCGCTGCCCACTGTACTTTGGATAGATCAACACCATCCTGGTACATCTCCCATAATGGGGATAATTCACGTAATTTTTCAATTTTATCGGGGATTAAATGAATTGCATGCTCAACTTCTTCAGCCGTTGTAAAACGTCCCAAAGCAAAACGAATCGAGCTATGCGCCAACTCATCACTACGCCCTAATGCTCTAAGCACATAAGAAGGTTCGAGGCTGGCCGAGGTACAGGCTGAACCCGATGAAACCGCTAGATCTTTCAGTGCCATCAAAAGTGACTCACCTTCAATAAAATTAAAACTGATATTGAGTATGCCAGCCACCCGATGCTCAAGGTCACCGTTAATATAAACCTCTTCCAGCTGCATCAAGCTCTGTTCCAGTCGATTTCTCAATTGCTGAATTCGCTGATTTTCTTCAACCATCTCTTCACGAGCAATACGAAAAGCTTCACCCATGCCAACAATCTGATGCACAGCTAATGTGCCTGAACGCATCCCTCGCTCATGCCCTCCGCCATGCATCTGTGCTTCCAGACGAACACGTGGTTTACGCCGAACATAAAGTGCACCACAGCCTTTGGGCCCATAAATTTTATGTGCTGAAAAGGACATTAAATCCACTTTCATTGATGCCAGATCAATGGCAACTTTACCGGCGCTTTGCGCCGCATCCACATGAAACACTATTTTTTTAGCACGGGCCATTTCGCCGATCGCCGAGATATCCTGAATCACCCCGGTCTCGTTATTGACATGCATGATGGAAATCAGCACGGTGTCATCACGGATCTCGGCTTCCAGTTTTTTCAGATCAATCAAACCATTTGCCTCAGGAGTCAGATAGGTGACTTCATAACCTTCCCGCTCAAGCTGCCTGCAACTGTCCAGAACCGCTTTATGTTCAGTTTTGCAAGTGATGATATGTCTGCCTTTTTTCTTATAAAAATGCGCCACACCTTTAATGGCCAAATTATCAGATTCTGTCGCACCGGAAGTCCAGACAATCTCTTTTGGATCCGCATTAATCAGTTCAGCAACCTGTTTTCGAGCCACTTCAACTGCTTTTTCAGCGTGCCAGCCAAACTCATGTGAGCGTGATGCAGGATTACCGAAGTTCCCTGTTGTCGTCAAACACTCCATCATTTTTGTCGCAACACGCGGATCAACCGGAGTTGTGGCAGCATAATCAAAATAAATAGGCAGTTTCATTTACAGTACATCTCTTTAAGGCCACGTAGAACTTATCAATTGGTTTAAATTTTTTTCCAGCACAAAAACAAAATAATCAATATCACTCAAACTGTTATCTTTCCCTAAACTGATACGCAACGTACAGCGTGCAACTTCAGGACTCACTCCCATCGCCAGCAATACATGGCTCTCCTGATGGTTTTGGCTGTGACAAGCAGAGCCGCTGGAAACAGCAACATTCTCTTTATCCATCTGCATCAGAAGTGTTTCACCTTCGATACCTGGCACAACAATCATTGTCGTATTAGGTAAACGCGGAGCATCTTGTGCAATCACGGAGACGCCCTGAATTGCAGCCAGATGAGATTCCAGATAATCACGCAACGCCATTAAATGAGCCTGCCGCTTTTCAAGTTCGCTTTCTGCCAGCGCGGCAGCCATGCCAAAACCTACAATACCAGCAACATTTTCAGTGCCACTTCGGTATCCCATTTCATGGCCACCACCATGAATCAGTGGGCTTAACTGCAAAGATTTATCAATAATCAATGCACCTACGCCCTTTGGGCCATATAGTTTATGTGCAGACAGTGTCATTAAATTTACATTTAACGCTTGAAAATCAACCTTGATTTTACCCGCAGCCTGTACAGCATCCGTATGTATCGCGACATCTAATTTTTGTGCTTTATCTGCAATAGCAGCGATATCCTGTATTACACCGGTTTCATTGTTAGCCATCATGACTGATAACAAACCAGGCTTCTCCTGCAGAGCGTCATCAATCGCTTTTTCAGTCACACGCCCCGATTCATTTACAGGAATAACATCAACGCCCCAATGGCTTCCTAATGAGTCAGCCACTTGCATCACCGAGTCATGCTCTACTGCGCTCACCGCCAAACGCCGACTCGCATCTGACACAGTCCCTTTAATCGCCAGATTATTAGCCTCTGTACCTCCACTGGTAAATATCACCTGTGAAGGTTGCACATTAACCAAATCGGCCACTTGCTCACGCGCAGAGTCCACAGCCGTTCGTGCCAATCGCCCTTCACGATAAATACTGGAAGGATTTGCATAACACTCTTTCAAATAAGGAATCATTGCGGCAATAACTCGCTCGTCCAGCGGTGTTGTTGCGTTATGATCCAGATAAACACTCATATAAGTTACAGATATTAAATAACCTGCTTAAGTTGAGTAACCACACTGTCACGTAATTGCCCGTCCAGACGTTTAGCAGTCTCCTGTACCTGATTATTTTCAACCAGATCACCCAGAGAAATACCACTTAAAAATTCACGGATACGTTTACTCAGGTCACACCACAGTACATGGGTAAGACAATCATCACCATCCATACAACCACCTTCAGAGCCGCAACGAGTTGCATCAACCTTTTCATCAATTGCATCCAGTATTACAAGCACTGAAATATCGGAGGCTGCCAGGTTCAAACGATACCCTCCACCGGGGCCACGCGTACTTTTTACCAACTCATTTCTACGCAAACGTGTAAAAAGCTGCTCCAGATAGGAGAGTGATATCCCCTGCCTGCCCGAAATATCAGCTAACGATGTTGGTTTTTCGGTCGAATTAATTGCCAAATCAAGCATTGCAGTTACGGCGTAACGACCCTTTGTTGTTAATCTCATTTCAATTATTCCTTAAATTTGTCAAATACTTTAAAAGCTGCATTTAATTTGTATATTTAAACATTCCACACTAATTTAGTCAACTTTAGATGATTTAATTTTATTGCCGACTGCACTTCCACTATCAAGTGCTTCCATTTCCGGCAAGGATATATTTTTTAGTTCAACTCCCATCTCCTTTAGTGCATCATGCATAACCTCCATATTACGGTCCATAGCGTTAATATGATCCAACATGCACCCCACCGCATGAGCGACAGGATCAGGCATCTCTTCCGCTCCACCATAGGCATCAAACACTTTCTCGGCAATTACTTTCTGCTTGCCTTTAACTTCTTCAACGATACGCCCGGGAACACCTACAACGGTTGCATTTTCCAATACGTCTTTAACAACCACAGCATTTGAGCCAATACGTACACCTTGTGAAATCACAACGGGACCGAGCACTTTAGCCCCTGCACCCACTACAACGTTATCTTCAAGCGTTGGATGGCGTTTTCCTTTTTTCCAACTCGTCCCACCTAACGTAACACCATGATAGAGTGTGCAATCATTACCAATCACTGCTGTTTCACCAATTACAACTCCCATGCCATGATCAATAAAAAACCGCCGGCCAATCACAGCACCAGGATGAATTTCCACACCAGTAAACCAGCGGCTGGCAGTAGACATAAAACGAGCCACCCACTTCAACCCCAGATTCCATAAAAAATGATTCATTCGATAAAGCAACAAAGCGTGTAGTCCAGGGTAACAAGTCAGTACTTCAAACTTGTTTCTGGCTGCCGGATCACGTTCAAATACGCACCGAATATCTTCTTTAAGTCGCTCGAAACTCATGACGGACATCTTCTGTTAATGATTAATTTCAGACTATCTTAGTATATTTTACTTTTTTGTCACGCGTTGTACCGCGGTTAATATACCACGCAAAATGTTCACTTCATTTTTTTCAAGCCGTGCGCGCTGATATAAACGCTTCAATTTACGCATCAATAACCTTGGATTTGAAGGATCAAGAAACCCTGTTTCGATCAAAACACTTTCCAAATGAGAATAAAATCGTTCCACTTCACCAGAAGTGGCCCAGTCATCTTCAGCCCCTATCACTTCACGCTCAATTTCCGTCGGTCTGTTTTGACTTGCCATGAGTATCTCATAAGCGATCACTTGTGCCGCAGCAGCAATATTCAGCGATGAAAAATCAGGATTGCAGGGGATATGTACCAAATAGTGGCACAACTCCAACTCTTCATTGGTGAGCCCTGAATGTTCTCGTCCAAATAATATGGCAATCTGCGACCCTTCTTTCTCAGCCACAATTTTTTCTGCACTCATTCGCGCATCCATTTGAGGCCAGGCAATTGTACGTAAGCGAGCGCTGGTACCCAACACTAACGAACACCCTTTTATGGCCTCACTGACTGTTTCACAAACAGTTGCTTTTTCCAAAATACCAATCGCACCTGATGCTCGTGCCGTTGCAACCGTTGAAGGAAATTTTTGTGGATCGACCAGATAAAGTTGCTCCAGACGCATATTTTTCATCGCCCGCGCCACCGCACCAATATTACCGGGATGAGAAGTATTAATCAGAACAAAACGAATATTGGAGAGCATCGCCCAAAACCCCAAGTATCAAAAAAACGCGAAGTGTACTATAAACTGAAAATTTCCCCATGTTTTTGTACAATGCCGCTATTATTTTATAAAAACAGGCTCTGACTCAAAATGGATAATACTCTTCGCACACACGTCGAAGCGCTTTTAAAAACAATTATTGATGACAATCTGCAACAAAATTTATTTAGCAGCGGCGCTGTAAAAAAGCTGGAAATCAATGACAGTACGGTCACACTCGATCTTGTATTCGGTTATCGCTCCATCCAAAATGAAAAAAAGTTACGCGTACAACTGGAGCAAGCACTGGCAGCAATCGAGGGCATTAACAGTGCTCACGTCACAGTCACTTCAAAAATAGTGGCTCATACAACGCAAAACAATATAAAACCATTCAAAAATGTCAAAAATATTATTCCTGTGGCTTCAGGTAAAGGTGGTGTCGGAAAGTCAACTGTTTCAATTAATCTTGCCCTGGCGCTGGCTGCTGAAGGGGCCACTGTCGGTATTTTAGATGCTGACATTTATGGCCCCAGCCAGCCACGAATGTTAGGCCATACTGAAAAACCTGTTTCAAACGATGGAAAACTAATGAAACCTATTTCAGCCTGGGGTATTCAGGCAATGTCGATGGGCAATCTGGTTTCTGAAGAGACAGCAATGATCTGGCGAGGCCCTATGGTGACCCAGGCACTAAATCAATTAATGAATGAAACAGAGTGGCAAAATTTAGATTACCTGATTATTGATATGCCCCCAGGCACTGGAGATATTCAACTCACACTGGCACAAAAATTCCCCGTTAGCGGAGCGATTGTCGTGACCACACCGCAGGATATTGCCTTGCTCGATGCTCATCGAGCACTGAAAATGTTTGAAAAAGTTAATATTCCAGTGTTGGGTGTTATTGAAAATATGAGTACTCATATCTGTAGTCACTGTCAACATGAAGAAGCCATTTTTGGTTCCGGTGGCGGTGAAAAAATGGCAGAGCAGAACCACGTTGAACTGCTCGGTAAATTACCACTCGACATATCCATCAGGGAAAATTCAGATCGAGGTCAACCCAGTGTTGCCATTGAGCCCGATGGCAAAATTGCCCAAATTTACCGTAAAATCGCACTTCGAGCCGCCGCACAGCTTTCAAAACGCCCTAAAGACTACAGCAGCAAATTTCCTGAGATTGTCGTCAATCACTAATTATTAAGGTTTATTTCAGAACATGAGCATTAAATCAGACAAGTGGATTCGTCAAATGGCCGAACAGCACGGCATGATCGAACCCTTTGAACCAGGTCAGGTTCGGGAAGTGAATAACAACCGCATTATATCGTATGGCACATCAAGCTACGGTTATGACGTTCGCTGCTCTAACGAATTCAAAATTTTTACCAATATCAATTCAGCTATTGTTGACCCGAAAAATTTTGATGAAAACAGTTTTGTTGATGTGCAATCGGATGTTTGCATTATTCCACCCAACTCATTTGCGCTCGCTCGCACTGTAGAGTATTTGCGTATCCCTCGTAGTGTACTTACGATTTGCCTGGGTAAATCGACATATGCTCGTTGCGGGATTATTGTAAACGTCACACCACTAGAACCTGAGTGGGAAGGCCACGTCACACTGGAGTTTTCAAACACCACCCCACTTCCTGCAAAAATCTATGCAAATGAAGGTGTGGCGCAATTTCTCTTTTTAGAGTCAGATGAAGAGTGTGAAACATCATACAAAGATCGAGGTGGTAAATATCAGGGGCAAACAGGCGTAACTCTGCCTAAAACATAGAGTTCTCTCGGTAGTGAAGCAGGGAGTATCTGCCAAATACATGAAAGGGGGCACACCTTCATGCCCCCAAAAAACTGCTCAATCAAGTGATGCAAATGATCGACAAGCCCCATATAAAAAGCCGTGATGATATTTTATTGCATCACTACAGTCGCTTTTCTAGCCACTAAAGTTGCCGTTTCACTATCATAATCACCTTTAGCATTTAAGATTTTAACCGCTTTTCCATCGTCCAGTCGCTCACCCAGACCTTGCGAAAAGCTTTCAAATGTTGTGTAAATCTGCACACTTTTGCGTTCCTTGATCGCAAACAGACCTTTTCCTGATTCATTTGCCTCAATTGATACAGCAAGATCACCATCCAACTCAGTCAGATCAATCAAAACACCAGCTTGCTTAATATGGTGCGCCTCTCCGACACCCTCTAGATTAAGGATCAAGCGGGTTGCAGAGATATCTTTAAAAGGTGATGTTGTAGCAGGATTCCAGCCAATATTCATCGCCGCTTTGCGTGTACCGGGATCAATCAATGTTTTTGCTTCAAAGTCAACAGGTGCCTGACCAAACACTTGAACATGGCCTCGAACAATCACAGGATCACTTTCTTGATAATTACTCGTATTCAAGCTTCCAGTTCCTACTTCATACGCAGCAGGATCCGCATCCAGATCAGATGTACGCCCTGTTCCGGCAAAATTGAAAATAGAGACTGGACGAAAATCCACTGACTGCAACTCCATATCAATATCTGTTGTGGCGCTATTTACGGTACCGCGTAGATCAGTCAAGAGCATACGTACCAAACCTGTCGTCGCATCCATTTTAAGCTGCCCTGCGACTCGATCAGTCACCTCACCCAGAATTGACACATGTTGTCCAACCGAAATTGCACTGATATTCAAATCAGCTGCAGCATAAGCCTGCTTAACAACTTTCGTATCTTCACCTAAAGTCACCGTAACATCATTATGAAAAATCGCACTACGAGCATCACGAATCAACGTAGCACCACGCACTGTCACAACATTTCCTACGCGGGCAATCACATGACCTTTAAGAACATCTTTATCACTTCCAGGCACACTGGAACCGCCGCGCACCTCACTTGCAACAAAACGCCGGGGATTGAGTTTAATTTCACCAAAAGCGACCACAGGAGCGGGTAACTCCAACTCACTCAGCCTGGTAATCCCTTCACGGCCGACGTAAGCTTCACCATTGATTTCATAAGCAGTATCAGCCGTAGTTGTGACGGTTAATACTCCAAAATCTTTTTTAGGATTATCACGTTGTTTTGAAATAACATGACGAAAAGGACGTATCATGACTTTAAATGTGCCATTTTCACTATTAACACTTTTCAATGGCCCACGAACACGATGTGCTTTAGGTTTTTCCAGCTCCACATCAGCCACAAGAACAGGTTCAACAGTCACCGTCACGGGAGTGGCCTCAATATCGACTTTATTTGAAGTTTCCAGATCAAAGTCGAGGGTGATATGCGCAGGAATACCGGGAGCAACCAGCAAAGGTGCGTTCAGGTTATCCAGCTTGACTTCAACTTCCAGCTCACCCGTTATTTTATTTCCATCTTGATCCAGTGGAGTGGCGGCAACCGACCCACCATTAAGCTCAACCTGAATATCTGCATTGGAATAATCCAGAACCATCGTTCCTTTCACATAACGACCTGCTGGAACTGTTTGTGCAGTAAAAAACTCAGTCAATTCTGTGTACTGAGCAAAATCCACTTGTGTCGCCAATGGCAAAGTATCTACGACAGTGCCATCTTTACGAGTTAACGTCAGCGATTTAACGTTAACGGTATAACCCAGGAAATCGCCGTCAGCATCAGTCAGGCCAATAATCACCTCACCGGTTTCTTCATCACTATTATCTTTATCCGATTTTAAATCACTTCCTTGACATGCCGCCAGCAATAACACAGATAGTATTAAAAACAGAGAGATGACGCGCCGCCACAACCCCGAATAAAAGGCATGATTGATTCCAATAAGTTCTAATTTTGACTGACTTCTTTTCATATCGATTCTCCACATATTAGGCATTGGTTTTTTGAAGCTTCATTCGTAATAACGCAGCCAATGTAGATCGGTTGACAAGAGAGTCTATTTGTTGTTTTTAGTTGTTCAATGTGAGTTAAGTGCTCGTTCCTGAAATGATATGGATTGGCTTCATAATAAAGGAAGACCTTAACTCTCCTTAAGGAGTTCAGGTATCACGGGCGTTGTTGAATTAACATCAATATTCTGGGCACGGTGACGCAGCAAATGATCCATCAAAACAATCGCCATCATGGCCTCAGCAATAGGAACCGCTCGAATACCAACACATGGATCGTGCCGCCCCAGCGTGACCACTTCAACAGGCTCTCCTTGAAGGTTAACACTGCGCCCAGGAGTGCGAATACTTGACGTTGGTTTGAGCGCAATACTGGCAATAATATCCTGACCGGAAGAGATTCCACCCAACACACCACCCGCCTCATTACTGCAAAACCCATCGGGGGTCATTTCATCACGATGCTCGCTGCCTTTTTGTTCGACACAAGAGAAACCTGCGCCCACTTCAACCCCTTTAACTGCATTAATTCCCATCAATGCATGAGCAATATCCGCATCCAGACGATCAAAAACAGGCTCTCCCAGACCTGGAATTAAACCGCTCGCCACCACACTCACCCGCGCCCCGACAGAATCACCGGCTTTACGCAACTCATCCATATATTGCTCTAGTGATTCGACTTTTGAAGCATCGGGAAAGAAAAAAGGATTTTCTTCAATCACGCCCCAATCGAAAGTATCGATTTTAATCGGCCCTAGTTGAGCCAGATACCCGCGAATTTCCACCCCCAACTGTGCCTGCAAATATTTTTTTGCAATCGCTCCTGCGGCAACCCGCATCGCTGTTTCACGCGCGGATGAACGCCCACCGCCACGATAATCACGAAAACCATATTTTTGTTGATACGTGTAGTCTGCATGTCCGGGGCGAAAACGATCCATAATATCGGAGTAATCTTTGGAGCGCTGATCCGTATTTTGAATCAACAGGCCGATGGGCGTACCGGTTGTTTTGCCTTCAAATACGCCCGATAAAATCTGAACTTTATCCTCTTCCCGGCGCTGTGTGGTATGGCGTGATTTACCGGGGCGACGACGTTCCAGATCATCTTGCAAATCTGACTCTGAAAGTTCTAATCCTGGTGGGCAGCCATCCACGATGCAGCCAATCGCAGGCCCATGACTTTCACCAAAAGATGTAACTGTGAACAACTTCCCAATTGTGTTTCCTGACATAACGCCTAAACCTGAACTATTTGTTAATTGCTGTTTTTAAAATTTGTAACAACGCACTGTTCTCTTGCGGTGTTCCCACCGTGATACGCAATTTGTTTTTGAGGCGTTCCTCATTAAAAAATCGCACCAAAACCCCTTCGTTTTTAAATGTTTGATAAAGCGCTTCAGCCCCTCCAGCACATTCACTGGGTATTTCAACCAGTAAAAAATTAGCCTGACTGGGCAGCGAAGTGAGCCCCAGCTGATCAAACTCCAGTACCATTCTTGAGCGCTCATCACACACTGCCTGCCAAGTCCGTTTTGCAGCAGCCTGATCTTGCAATGCGGCAACTCCAAGTTTTTGGGAAATGAGATCCATATTGTAACTGTCTTTTGTTTTATTCTGCATGGGTTCAATCAGTCTGGCTGGGCCAATGCCATAACCAAAACGCAATCCGGCCAAAGAGTAACCTTTACTCAAAGTACGCAGAATAACAATATTATCAAACTGGTTAATAAGCTTAATCGAATTATAATCTTGATCAGGGTCAATAAAATCCACATACGCTTCATCAATGACTAAAATACCATCAAGCTTTTGTGCAATTTCAGTTAATCGTGTCACCGGAACTAATTTTCCAGAGGGTGCATGTGGATTCACAACAAAGCTTAACTTCACGCCAAAAGCATTCATCTGCTCTGCAAAATCATCGGGAAGCTCCCAATCCGATGTCAACGAAACACGCCTCACAGGACTGTCATGAATCGCAGCCAGAACGGGATAAAGCGAATAACTTGGATCAGCCACACCAATAGGTGAACCCACCTCAACAAAGGTCGTCAACAACAAACGTAAAAGTTCATCCCCGCCATTAGTCGCAATAATATTTTCCGGTTTAACATGATGCAATTTGGCCGCCACTTTTCGAAACTGTCTAGCGCTAGGTGAGGGATAGCGCCGGAGGCTCGCAACATCAATTTGGCTCAACACATCGGCAACGCTTTGAGGCGGTGGGTAAGGGTTTTCATTGGTATTTAATTTGATCACAGACTCCACTTCAGGCTGCTCTCCAGGGGTATACCCTACCATCGATTTTATATTTTTTCGCTCAAAACTTCTCATGAATCAGACCAGTCGTTATAATTTGCGGCAGATTATAACCTATTCGATACCCCATGAAGCCAGCAGAAACAACCATTCCATACACAGTCCGCCTCAGCGCTCGTGCTAAACGCCTGCAAATGAAAGTATCGGCACAAGGAACTGTTGAAGTGGTGCTACCCAGAGGAGTCAATACAAAGGTCGTCGAACCTTTTGTTAAAAAGCATCAACAATGGCTCACAGATACCTTGCAACGTTTAAAGAAGCAACAAAGTATCAAACCCGAGTTATCTTTTCCTGACACGGTTTACCTGCAAGCCATTAAGAGAAACTATAGCATTACCTATCATGCCAATCACAAAAACGGCTTTATAAAACAGACAGCTCCTGAGTCTGTTGAAATTTTTTCCGGTAATAATTCGCATAAAAAACAGGTACTTCAGCAGTGGTTAAACATCACCGCAAAAGAGACTCTTGTTCCCTGGCTTCATCAAACCAGCGAGAGACTCAACCTGCCTTTCAACAAAACCACGGTGCGTGCGCAAAAAACACGCTGGGGAAGTTGTTCATCACATAAAAATATCAGCATCAATCGCAACCTGTTATTTTTACCTGCGCCCGTCGTTCAATACCTTTTTATTCACGAACTGTGTCACACAAAACACCTCAATCATTCAAAGGAATACTGGGCATTCGTTGAAAAAATGGAGCCTGATTATAAAAAACTGGATCGAGCGTTACGTCATGCCAACAGGCAGATTCCACACTGGGCTTTGCCATAAAAAGTTACAAAATAAAGAGTAAAAAAAGTCAGTGCCTTTTTTTATACAGACCTTCAATTTGCGGTCACACCTGAACCCAATGGGATAATCCGTATTGAAATAACATTGGCCCTCCATATTCATATTTGGTCCAATACTATCTAAATCAGGCGTGTTGTATTGGCGTATACCATATTCATCCACAGTCTTCATACAGGTACCTTTGCTTTTCAGAGGAGCCTTTACGCATGTATCGCCAGTTTCACAACCAAAATCTGATTTAGTGCATTAATTTGAATTACACCCACAACCATATTCGTAGGAGTTAAATTGGCCATATAAAAATTGAACACTATAAAAAAGGGTCAATACCCTTTTTTGCTTTCAATCAATTCCTTTGATCGTTTATTATGTACATTTGTACGCATGAACATATGATGCTATTCTTGCAACCATCATATAAATTAAGGAAATATAGATGAGTCGTTTAGTGATAGATGTATCAGGAGAGCAGCACCAGCAAATAAAAGCCTTAGCTGCATTGCAAGGCAAAACTATAAAAAATTTCATTCTTGAAAAGGTTTTTACTGATAGTAATGCAGATGATGAACAAAATGCCTGGGAAGAACTAGAGAGCCTGCTTGCTGCTCGAATTGAAGAAGCTGAACAGAAAAATAGTTCAACTAAAACATTTGAACAAATAACAGAAGAAATTATTCAAGCACGGACGCATATGTAATGGTTTTATATGAGAAAAGCCTTGCTGCTGAAAATGATTGGCGAGATATTATCACCTATACCCTTGATAAATATGGTAGTGCACAAACTCTTAAATATACTAAGCATTTATTAAAATGCATGGGCTTTATGGCAAAAGGAGAAGGGGTTTATAAAGATGAAAAAGTCTTGCGATACACAGTACGTATAAAGCACTGCCAAAAACACTATATTTTTGGTGTGATAAGAGATAATGCTCCAATGATAATCATTGCAATTTTTCATGAAAAAATGGAGCTTATGAAACGGTTGAAAAAAAGACTAAAGTAAAACAATGAATAACAATAGAAGGCGCTGTATAGAGAATATAATTGCTCAAAAACAAAGCAAAAAATTGAAAGGCTTAAACTAATACTTCTTGCCTGATGGGTACAAGGCCCTGAGAGAGTTGACATAACAATGCAGCCCGTAGGGCGGATAGAGCGTTACGCCATGCCAACAAACAGATTCCAAATTGGGCGTTACTGAGTATACTTAAAAACTGACAGAAATGTACTTTTTTGTACACCTATCCTAAAAAACACAGCCATTTCTTGACACCTATCCTAAAAAGGACATAATAAGAATATGGAGCGTTCATTAAAAAAACAAATTTATTCTGATTTAAATGATTACAAGATGATTCTGCTTGCCGGTCCTCGGCAAATCGGAAAAACAACATTGGCAAAATCACTCTATAAAACAGCTGATTATATGAACTGGGATATAGATGAAGATAGAACAAGAATCCTTAATAAAACATTCAAAAAGGCACCGCTCTGGATTTTTGATGAGGTGCATAAATATTTAAAATGGCGAAATTACCTAAAGGGTATCTATGATAAAACCGGAGCATCACAGAAAATCCTTGTAACGGGCAGTGCTCAGTTAGATATTCTTAGAAAAGGCGGTGATAGTCTTCAGGGGCGTTATTATTTTTTGAGGTTAATGCCTTTGACCTTTTGTGAACTTAAAATGTCTACGCAAAAAGATGCGCAGTTTTTATATCATCTATCAGGCTTTCCTGAACCTTTTTTAAAGGGAAGCAAATCAAATGCAAATAGATGGTCACGCTTTTATCGTCAAAGAGTCGTCAGGGAAGAGATATCTTCCAATGAGCAATTTAATGATCTTGCAACCATTGAGATAATGTATAACCGTCTTCCAGACCTTGCTGGCGGAACACTTTCAATCAACTCGCTGGCAGAAGATATCCAAGTATCCAACAAAACGCTAGGCAAATGGGTTGATGCCCTTGAACGGCTATATGCAATATTTCGAATCTCGCCTTTTGGTTCACCCAAAATAAAAGCGGTAAAAAAGCTACAAAAAGTTTTTTTTTATGATTGGAATGCGGTGCATAATGAAGGCAATCGATTTGAAAATTTTATTGCAATTCATCTGCTTAAATGGGTCTATTATGAACAAGATATCAATGGCAGGGAGCTTGACCTAAGATACTATAGAGACAAGTACGGCAGAGAAGTCGATTTTGTCATTACTGAAAATGGCCGTCCTGTTCATTTTATTGAGGCAAAATTTTCAGACTCGGATATAACGAAAGGGCTGCGTTACCTGAAATCAAAATACCCAAACACCCGAGCAACCATTGTTCATTTAAAGGGTAAGAAAGACTTTATTAATGCCGAAGGGATAGAGCACCTTCCCGTTCACAAGCTATTAAAGCAACTTCCTATATAGGAATGATCACGAAATAACTTGAACATTACATTGTTCTTTAACGTAAATTCAAAAATCTTTCATAGACACTGGCGGCTTTTCACATACAGACCTGCATTCTCTCGCTCCCAACGCTCCTGCGTGGGAATGCATAAAAAAATGGTTTTGAGTACGCACCATAAAAACAGCTCAAGAGAACCAAAGCAAGAAAACCTGTTTTTCATCGCCAAAAGGTAAAACCTCTTTACCCGCATAAAATACAATCCCAACAACATTGTTTGATGATCTGTTTTGAAAATCGATGATATGTTTAAAAGCATCCAGCCTGATGCTCTGCGATGACTTGACTTCAATCGCAAAAATTTCATTACCTTTTTCCAGTATAAAATCAATCTCTTTTTTATCATTGGTTCTATAATGATAGAGTTTTGGCTGAGTTAAACTATAACTGATGTGTTTCGCTAAATGTCAACCAACCTGTCGCATTTTTTTGAAGTTATATTCAAGTTTGACACCCTCGATAAAACTCAATCACCTCATCCAGACTGCGTGTTCGTTTCATCGGCGGCAGACTCTCCAGAAATATTTTTCCGTAACTTTTCCCCAACAACCTGGGATCACAAAGCATCAATACACCACGGTCACTCACATCACGAATCAAACGTCCCGCCCCCTGTTTTAGAGCAATCACCGCATTCGGCAGTTGATAATCCCTGAAGGGGTTTTTCCCCTGGGAACGCATCGCCTCTAACCGCGCCTGAAGCACTGGATCCCCGGGCGATGCAAATGGTAGTTTATCGATAATGACACAAGAGAGTGCTTCGCCACGCACATCCACACCCTCCCAAAAACTGCTGGAACCTAACAGTACCGCATTCCCCAAAGAGCGAAACTGCGTCAACAGCTCATTTCGTGGCGCACTGCCTTGCACCAATAGTGGAAACTCCAGCGTTTTTTGTAATAATTCTGCTGCCTCTTTAAGGGCACGATGACTGGTGAACAGCATAAAGGTACGCCCGCCACAGGCATTCAGTACCGGCAATGCAGCTTCCACCACTGCGTGCGTATAGCTTTCAGAGGCGGGCTCAGGCATACGAGTCGGCAAATAGAGAAGTGTCTGTTCTTGATAGTCAAACGGGCTATCCCAGCAGTGCATTTGCGCATCAAACAGGCCTAGCTGCGATGAAAAGTGATCAAATTTTTCATTCACCGCCAGTGTTGCTGAAGTAAACACCCAGGCACGTTTCTGCCCTTTCATCTGCGCCGAAAAAATATCGGCAATATTCATCGGGGTCAGATGTAAAACAAAAGATTGCTTTAATGTTTCAAACCAGTGGATGTGCTGCTCAGGGGTTTCTCCTGTTAATTTCACAAAACATTCGTTGAGTTCCTGACAACGCTGCAATGCACGTTTCAAACCACTGCTGCGCTCTTCAGCTAACTCCAGTTGAGACTCCAGCCCTTCAAAACCCTCAATTAAATCTTTAATCGCTTCAACCACAAGCGGTTGTTTTGAAACTTTGATCCACGGCGCTCGCTGTAAATCCAAACCCAGAGACAGACGCATATCACGCACCCGTTTCTCCAGACGATCCACAGCCAGTAGCAGTGGCTCCATGTCCGCCGCATCTTGCATTTGTGCAATACGGGCATCATGACACAGTTCTAACAACTGCCGACCACTCAGCGACGTTCCAAAAAAGTGACTGGCCACTTCAGGCAATTGATGTGCTTCATCAAAGATAACGGCATTAGCACCGGGTAATAGCTCACCAAAACCTTCATCACGCAGTGCCATATCTGCAAAAAACAGGTGATGATTCACTACCAGAATTTCAGCTTTTTGTGCCTTGCGCCGAGCTTTCATTAGATGACAGTCATTAAAATCCTGGCACTCCTGTCCCAGACAGTTTTCAGTCGTTGATGTCACCACAAACCAGATCGGTGAATCTTCAGGAACCTCACTAAATTCAGCAATATCTCCACTTCGTGTTCTTCCAGACCATTTGTGAATTTGTTGCAGTTGCGCCATATTTTTGGGCGTACGAAAGCGCCCTTTCAACTCATTATTTTTCAGACGATATAGACATAGATAGTTAGCTCGACCTTTCAACAAAGCCATGCTGACAGGCTCAGCCAAAGCCGACCTGATTTGAGGAAGGTCTCGATAATAGAGTTGATCCTGAAGGTTTTTGGTGCCCGTCGAGATAATGACTCTGTTGCCTGAAAGAAGTGCAGGCACCAGGTACGCCATGGTTTTCCCTGTGCCTGTACCGGCCTCACAGATCAGCACATCATAATCATCCAGCGCCTGCATGACCGCTTCCGCCATCTCCTGCTGCGGCTGGCGAGGTGCGAAGGATTCGAGTGTTTTAGCAAGAGGCCCTTTTTCGCTCAGGATTTCAGTGATTGATTGCATCAGCGTATTGGGCTAAATATTATTTTGAATTGTCCCAAATTTCATCCTCAATCACCCCTTCACCTTCTGCCCAGACGAGTTGACCGATAATTTTGAATTTAGCCACGGACATTGCACCCCGCTTTTTGCGTTTACTCTCTGATTCCGCCAGGTCATCCAGGATTTTTTCTCGATCCAGCTCATAAATTTCAACCGGCTCATACTCCTCATTCATCAGAACCAGCACAACACTATCCCAGACTTGATCCACTTTAAGCTGCCCGATGCGCTGTGTTGACTTTCCTTCATCAAAAATAACGCGACCCTTAATCTGAATTCGCTTACCCTCTCGAAGACCTCGGCCAATCGCATCATAGCCGCCCACACTGGAATCACACAGTTCAAGATCAAGCAGTCTGGCCGCATCATTGAGTGCAATTTCACCACTGACTCCGCCCAGACTTTTGCCTGTGGCTTTACGGTAATCTGCAGCTAATTTACGTGCCTCAGAGATCAATTTATCAACCGAATAGATACTCACGTTGACTCCTAACTCATTTTCCATTTGGAATAGGGATGATCAATTAAGCAGACATTGTAGTAGCGCGGATCATCAGAAACTTCATCTGCAACCCACTCCGGCTTCTCAAAAGCCTCACATTCATCGGTTAATTCAATTTCGGCAACCACAAGCCCTTCATTCTCACCTTCAAACACATCCACTTCCCATACATGTCCGGCATGAGGAACGGTATAGCGTACTTTTTCAATCAGAGGTTTTTCACATAAATTTTCTAACATTTCATTGGCTTCACTCACGGGAATTTCATATTCGTACTCAGCACGAACCACACCTAGAGTCGCACCTTTAATATTGAGCCAGGCACGATCCCCCGCCACACGAACACGAACAGAACTCTTTTTTGCCCCGATCAAATACCCTTGGCGATAGTGACAAAAATACTCCACAGCATCACGCCACAGCCCATTTTTAATTAAAAACTTACGTTCAATTTCGATAGCCATTTTTTATCCTTACTTCTCAAACAGCGCAATTGATTCAACATGGGTCGTATGCGGGAACATATCCATAACTCCCGCACTCACCAAACGATAACCGTGTCTGTTGACAATTTCTCCAGCATCACGCGCCAATGTTGCCGGATTGCAGGAGACATAAACAATGCGGGAAACATTCAACTTCGGTAGCTGAGCAATCACTTCGGCAGCACCGGCACGCGCAGGATCAATCAATAATTTATCAAACCCACCACCAAACCAGTTCTGGCTTGAAGGATCATCTGAAAGGTCCGAACTAAAAAATTCAGCGTTTTTGATGCCATTATGCGCTGCATTTTGACGCGCGCGTTCGACCAGGCCTTCATCACCTTCAACACCCACGACAGAACCCGCTCTACGTGCCAACGGCAATGAAAAATTACCCAAGCCACAAAACAGATCCAAAATTCGTTCATCCGGCTGCGGATCAAGCATTTCAACCGCCAGGCTCACCATCTTGCGATTAATCTCTGCATTCACCTGAGTAAAATCGAGTGGATTGAATAGAAATTCGAGATCAAACTCAGGTAGGCAATAACTTAGCTGTGCTTTTTCAGGATGGAGCAAAGTGACCGTATCCGGCCCTTTCGGCTGGAGATAAATCTGAAAACTCCTGGTTTCAGAAAATGCTTTTAAGCGGGTTTTATCATCTTCATCCAGTGGGTCAAGCGTGCGAAAAACCAAGGCAATGGAAGCATCGCCGATCGCCACTTCAATTTGAGGAGTGCGCTCACGAGCATTCAGCCCCATCATCAGGTCGCGCAGCTCAAGCAAGTTCTCACCAATCGCCGGATGCAACACTTCACAGCGCTGAATGTCCGCCAAAAAACTACTGGAGCGTTCACGAAAACCGATCAATACCGACTCTTTTTTGAAAACGTACTTTGCGCCCAACCGTGCTTTACGACGATAACCCCAGTGAGAACCGGTCACGGGTTGCAATATCGTTTCAGGCTGCACTTTGCCTAAGTGCTTTAAATTTTCCAAAAGCACTTGCTGTTTAGCATCTATTTGAACTTCCGGTTTCATATGCTGCAAGCTGCAACCACCACAGATTTCGAAATGTGCGCAACGAGGTTCAACACGATCATCAGAAGCCTTGAGCACCTCAACACAGTCGCCCTCGCTGTAGCTTTTTCGACTGCGTGTGGGCCGAAACATCACCTCTTCACCCGGCAATGCGCCACGGATAAAAATGGCCTTGCCGTCCAGATGTGCAACTCCACGGCTGTCGTGATTCAGTGATTCAATTACTGCATATTGTGGTTCGGCTTCAACCTGTTTTCTTCTACGTCTTCTTCTAGCCATTAAACACACCAGTGGAAAGATAGCGATCTCCACGATCACAAATAATGGTGACAATCACAGAGTCTGTCACCTCTTTTGAGAGGCGCAATGCAGCGCTCACCGCCCCACCCGATGAGATTCCTGCAAAAATACCCTCTTCACGTGCCAATGCTTTTGTCGTTAATTCTGACTCTTGCTGGGAAATATCTAATATGCGATCCACACGGGAGAAGTCACATATTTTGGGCAAATAGGCTTCTGGCCAGCGCCGGATGCCGGGCACACTGGCACCATCTTCGGGCTGAACGCCGACAATTTGAATCGCTGAATTTTGTTCTTTGAAATAGCGAGAGCATCCCATGATGGTACCCGTCGTCCCCATCGCGCTCACAAAGTGAGTGATTTTCCCTTCGGTTCCACGATAGATCTCTGGAGCCGTTCCTTCATAATGGGCGTTGGGATTATCCTGATTTGAAAACTGATCCAGAATACGACCTTTTCTTGTCGCCACCATCTGGCGTGCCGTATCAATCGCCTCTTCCATGCCACCCGCTTGTGACGTTAAAACAATTTCAGCACCATAGGCTTTCATGATGGATCGACGTTCGACACTCATATGCTCAGGCATAACAAGCACCATACGATAGCCTTTAATCGCAGCTACCATCGCCAGCGCAATTCCGGTGTTTCCGCTCGTGGCTTCAATGAGCGTATCACCCGGCTGGATCTCTCCACACCTCTCTGCATGAGAGATCATGCTCAATGCCGCTCGATCTTTTACAGAACCCGCAGGATTATTGCCTTCCAGTTTGACCAGTAATGTGTTTGTGGTTTTACCCGGTAAACGCTGTAGTTTTACAAGGGGGGTTTGACCAATACACGCTTCGACCGTTGAGTAATCCATAATCGACCCCAATCAGAAAAAACGTGCATTGTAACGGAAAAATATTGATGATGGATGTTAGAACTTAAGGTTTTTTAAATACTCAGAAAAATCTGCGCCTAAAGTAGGGTGTTTGAGTGCGTATTCGACCGTTGCCTCCAAATAACCCAGCTTACTTCCACAGTCATGGCGTACACCATCAAACTCATAAGCCAGCACATGTTCATCACTTAACATCTGTGCAATTCCATCCGTCAACTGTATTTCACCTCCTGCACCTTTACCGACACTTTGCAGTAAATGAAAAATTCGAGGAGTTAAAATATAGCGCCCCACTACGGCTAATGTCGATGGCGCTTCATCTGGGTGTGGTTTCTCCACAATACCGTTTAATTGCGTCACCTTTTGAGAAAATGGGGTGCTACTTACAATACCGTATTTATTCGTTTCTGACTGTTCAACCTGCTCAACACCTAAAACACTGCTGCCATACTTTGAGTAGACGTCAACCATCTGAGACATGGTACCTTTTGAGCCACCATCAATTAGATCATCAGCTAATATCACAGCGAAAGGGTTTCGACCGACGACAGATTTTGCACACAACACAGCATGCCCCAACCCCAGTGCTTCAGGCTGGCGAATATAGACACAATTCACACCTTTAGGCAGTATTCCTCTAACAACCTCTAATAACTCTTCTTTATTGCGTTTTTCCAACTCACTTTCTAACGCATAGTTTTTATCAAAATGATCTTCAATCGCACGTTTGGTGCTACTTGTTACAAAAATCAGTTCCGTGATTCCTGCTTCAATCGCCTCTTCAACGGCATACTGAATCAAGGGTTTATCTACAACAGGAAGCATCTCTTTAGGATTGGCTTTTGTCGCAGGCAAAAAACGGGTTCCCATTCCTGCAACAGGAAATACAGCTTTTTTAATTTTGTTGTCCATACAACTTCTCTACATATAAAAATTATAAATACAAAGTATGCCGTCTATTGGTCTCGTCCATAGAGATCTTCAAAGCGAACGATATCATCCTCACCCAAATAAGCACCTGACTGAACTTCAATCAGTTCCAACGGCATAATTCCCGGATTTTCCAAACGATGAGTTTCCCCTATCGGGATGTAAGTTGACTGATTTTCAGTTAGCAAGAATGTTTTATCACCGCAGGTCACATTGGCGGTTCCCTTAACGACAATCCAATGCTCAGCACGATGATGGTGCTTCTGCAGAGAGAGTGTTTCTCCTGGATTCACAATAATTCGTTTTACCTGAAATCGATCACCAACATCAATTCCTTCATACGTCCCCCAGGGACGCGGTACACGTCGGTGATTTTTGAGTTCAGGACGCTGCTCTTTTTTCATCTGATTGACAATATGCTTTACATCCTGTGCACAGGATTTATGAACTACCATGACTGCATCAGAAGACTCAATAACAATAACATCCTCCATACCAACCACAGAAACAAGCCGACTCTCAGAAATCATCAAACTATTTTTTGTGTTATGAGTATAAATCTGCCCTTTCAGCACATTACCTTGCTCATTTCGAGCACTTACATCCCAGATTGCAGACCACTCACCCACATCAGACCACCCGGCATCAAGCGGAATAACACAAGAATGAATTTTTGATTGAGTATTTTTTGCGGTTATTTTCTCCATCACAGCATAATCGATTGAATCATCAGGAGAAGACTCAAACAATGAACGATCAACACGGTAGAAATCACCATCCAAAGAACCTTGATCATACGCTTTATGACAAGCACTAAAAATATCGTGTTGGTGCTCCTTGATAGCATCAATCCAGCATGATGCCTTCATCATGAACATCCCGCTATTCCACAAGTACTCCTTTGATTTTACATAGGATTTTGCTGTTGATTTATCAGGCTTTTCTACAAAACAATCGATCTTATATGCACAATCTTCAGCTAAATCACTACAGTCAATAGCAGCACCCTCTTTAATATAGCCATAGCCTGTTTCGGGGCGAGTTGGAACAATACCAAAGGTGACAAGATACCCTTTGGAAGCTAACTCAGCACCTTTTGCTACAGCATTATGAAATGCTGCTTTATCCAATATCACATGATCTGCTGGCATTACTAATAAGACAGGGTCTTGACCTTTTGAATGGTTATCGACCGCTGCCAGTGTCAAAGCAGGTGCAGTATTTCGACCCATAGGTTCCAAGATGATTGAGGTGGCACTTTCATTAAGCTGGCGAAGCTGCTCTGCAACAAGGAAACGGTGCTCTTCGTTACATATAATTATTGGTTGTGTTATATCCAGCTGTTTTTCTGGTGCTTCATTAGAATTTTCTACTTTATGCAGACGTAACACCGTCTCTTGCAACAAAGTAAGATCTGACGTTAATGCCAATAACTGCTTTGGGTAATACTCTCTGGAGAGCGGCCATAATCGTGTACCAGAGCCACCAGACAATATAACCGGCTGAACAACCGAATTCATTTAAAATATCTCCTGAAAATTATCAATGCACCCAGAGCACACCTATCCCTGATTATTAATTGAGCTTGGCACCGTTCCACCACCATTATTATTTATCTGCGATCGAACATTAGCAATAAATTCAATAAAAAAAGCCAAAAACAAACCAACCAAAACCCCTAAAACAATACTTAATATAATTATTAACTTTTTACCTGTACCAACAGGTTTTAGAGACTGCATAGGTGGAACAATTGCTTTTGTCTCTCGGGCATTAGAGAGACGCACATCGATCTCTTCAATAAGCTGGCCTTGTCTGGCTTGAGCTCTTTTGTTATCTGCCAATTGGGCTTTCAAATCATCACGCTGATTTGGCAAGGTAATATATAAACGCTCTTCAAACGCAGCAAGACGCACCCTGTTTTTTTGAGTTTCATTATCCAGCACCATCAAAGCCATAGCACCAAGTGTTCCATCCACCTCTGAAACTGCTTTTTCACGATTTTTTTCTGCCATTTCAATAAGTTGATTAACTTCCTGTATTTGTTTAACTAATAAAGCTGCACTTTCATCCAGACGTACAGATTTTTTTACAAACAACTTTGCACGATCCTGGAGTTCTGACAATTTAAGCTGAATTGCCTTTCTGTCAATATTTAAGCCCAAACGTGCCACTTCAACAATTCCACGATGATCAGTTACAATTTTATCAACAATTTCAGCTTGTAATTTCAGGTAAGTATTGGCAAGACTTTCAGGAGCCTGACTCTCAAGAACAATAATATTACTGCCAGCAGGAACCCGGGCATTGATTTGATAGACTATATCATCTGGCTCCGATTTTGCATGTTCATGCAGAACAAGAGGAATATAACTTTCTCTTGTTTTTGCCAGCAACTCACCAGGAGAATCAATAAGTTCCCGTTCCTGATCAACGGTAGAGCCTATTTCAATTGATGTTGTGTAGTTATACTTGGTTGGAGTTATCAAAGATACCGTAATTCCAAGAAATAAAAATACACCAACAACAATAAAAAAAACGGCTTTACGCCGACATAATATCAACCAAAGATCAACCAGACTCACTTCATTCCTGTTGCAGTACGTTTGCTCTTTTCCTGTAGAATCACTCATATGGAACAACTTTAAAATTATAAAAAACAATAACAGATAACGAACAGGCACCTTAAAGGTGCCTGTTCGTTATCTTAAGTATAAACCAATATATTATTTTT
>WFXF01000025.1 GCA_015490755.1 Gammaproteobacteria bacterium | reverse complement strand
TAAAGGTGCTCGGGTGATTTATTATTTGTTATGGTCATACCTCATAACCTCTTTTTATAAAAAAATATCTCATGTATGCCTTATCCCAACTCATTTTCATAGATTCATACTCCCCAGGTAAACGCGCGGCTGTTAATTTAAATGGCAATACCAACCTTAATGGTGGCAACGGTGTTGGTAAAACAACAATGTTGCGTGTCTTACCTCTGTTTTTTGGAGCTGCACCCGGGCAGATTGTCAGGCAGAGCGGCAGTAACATCTCCTTTATAAAATATTATTTCCCAAGACCTACCAGCTATATCATCTTTGAATATTTGCGAGTGGGCGAAAAAAACCTTGTTGTGACATTCCGGCGTGATCAGACGTTAGTTTTTCGTTTTTTGAAAAGTGGTTATGACGATGCACTTTTTTTTAGCAGTGACGATGAAAAAGCGGAAGTGATTCCAGCTGCAAAGTGGGCAACGGATCTAAAACTACGAGGGCTTAATCCCTCTTCAAGCGTTGGGATAGAAGACTATAAATCCATTATTCAGAGCAGTTTGGCGTATACCGGCACAGTTGATCGTAAACGCAAAATTGTGATCAATAACCTCCGGCAACAATACTCTTTTTGCAGGCGCGGTACCGCCATCGATAATATCCATTTAATCACCACCGCGATTCTCGAACGAGAACCCAGCATTGGAGCCATAAAAGAAGTTCTGAAAAGTATTCTGGTTCATTCGAACCAGACGGATGAAGAGATTCCGCTGCTTAACGTTAAATCAAGCAAACTGTCGGCCTGGGTCAATGATCGTAATGCCTATCATGCGATGTGTGAGTGTGAAGATGACATCAGGCACCTGACAATACTCAAGTCAAAATATGAACAATGCATCGAATCGCAAAAAAAGTACCGATTGCAGGCGATTGTCATGAAACGGCAGCTTGAATCAGAAGTTACACAAGTCGAATCAACAAAAGAGCTATTTAAGCAAAACCTGTCCGATCATCAACAGAAGATGGATAAAGAGAAACGTCTCTATCTTGACAGTAAGAATGAGCTGGAAAGCAGGCTGGAGAGTTTAGATAAGCAGATTAGCGTGCTTGAGAATAAAAAGGAGAACTTTGATAAAAACGGCATCAGCGAAAAACAGTCCCTGGTGAAGCAGTTACCTGCTTTTACGCAGGAAAAGAAGCGTCTGGAAAACCAGTACAATGAATTAACAGAAGGTGCAAAGGATATTGAAAGCCAGTTTTCCCGTTACCAAAGTGAACTGGAAAGTGACCTTCAAAAAAACCTGCTTGCCTGTGAACGTGAAAAAAACAGCCACAATGAACAGTATCAATCAGATATGGACTCCTTGCGCGATAAAAAATCAGATACTTTAAATGCTGAAGCCGTTCGCTATGAAAAAGAGTTTGAAGATTTACAGGAGGCTTTAAACCAGCTTAAAGAAAATCGCGCTGAAGTCATTGCAGAAATAAAAAATGTTTTGCCGCCGCAAAAGTTGCTTGATGAACAAGACTATATAGAAGAGAAGATTGAGGCGCTTCGTTGTCATAGCGAATCACTGGAAGAAACAGTTAATGAAGCAACTTTAAAACAGCAGCAGCATAGGCAAGAGAAAAAGCAGCAATGCGAACAGGCAGAGCAAAAAAGAAGAGAGAAGCGAACGCTTGAACAACAGCTGGAAAGCCTGAAACTTCTCAAAAACTCATCAAACAGTAACCTTTTGGCATTTTTAAGAAGCAACCATAAAACATGGACTGAAACAGTCGCCAAGGTTGTTCCTGAATCGCTGTTATTAAGAACGGATCTTTCACCCGAGCTGACTCAAGATGAAACCACATTGTACGGTGTCAAGCTTGACCTGTCGGCGATTGATACGCCACGCGTAGCGGATGAAACAAAGCTTCAGCAAGAGCTGATTAAAACCAGTGATGAAATAGCTCAAGTTGAAGAGGAGATAAGAAGTCTGGAGCGCTCCAATCAGAGCTTGATTAAAGAGAGCAAAAAAATTGAAACAGATGTTATTCAGAGCCAATTGACTCTGGATAATCACAAAAAAAATATTAATGATCAACTGAAAGAGCTCAGTGAAATCAAGCTTAAAGTTGAGCAGGTCAAAAATGAACGCAAAGAAGCGCTTCACTCTGAGTTGGAGCAATTAAATAAAAAAATCAGTGCTCAGGAACATGCAATTATGGCCTGTAAAAATGCTTATAAACAGGCTAAAAATAGTATTGATACAGAATTTAAACAAAAACAGAATGAGCAAAAATTACTGTTAGATGAGAAACTGAAAAGAGTAGACAATAACAGACTCGGCTTGAATGAAAAGTATGAGGTTGACACAAAAAAACTGGCCACTCAAAAAAAGAGGTCATTAGTTGAACGGGGCGTTGACCAAGAATACCTGGAGAGACTCTCCTCTCAGCTTGAAAGTGTCAAACAAAATTATGACCTTGCAGAAAAAGCGATGGCCATCGTTAAAGAGTATCAGTATTGGCTGGAAAGTGACTGGAACCGTAATGATCAGCTGAAAAATGATGAGCAACAAAGTCGTATGGCCTTGAATGATTTATCAAAACAATGGTCTTTACAACATGAAAACTTAAAAGAAAAGGAAGTTAAATTAGCTGCTGAACTCTCTGAAATAGCAAGCAAAGCCGAGCAGCTTGACAATGAAATTATACAGTTGACTCGAATGCTTGAGCAGTATCCGGATCAAGGGCATGATGAATTTGTTGATGAGATGGATGAACCCTTTATCCGTGTCTCTGCGCTTGATGAAAAATGGAAAGCTGAGGTGAATAGTAGTAAGAGTATTTCAGCAGAAGGCAGCAAAACGTATAACAACATTCGTCAACAGATTAATACCTATAGAGATAGCCAGCCTTATAAATTTCTTGAAAAGTTAAGTGCTGAAATTGCTCAAAAAGGAGCTAGCCTTCAGAGCGAGTGGTTATTTTCTGTTGATGGGCTGGGTGATTACATGCGGGAGTCTCATCCAGGGCATTTGCAATTATTACAAGCGGATGCACAGATCATGGGGCAACAGATCAGTGATTATTATGAGGCATTGTCACTCACTCATAAAAATATAAACTCTTTAGGAAAACAGGTCTCTGCCCATTCGCAAAAAGTGATTGAAAGCTTTCCGGCCATTAGTGATCTCAGCGTCAAGGTACGTTCGAACCTGGATCAGCTTGAATTTTGGAGCGCATTGCAACGTTTTTCCCAAAGCCATCAGGCGTGGCTGGCTCGTACACATCAAGAGTTGCCCGATGGTGAGTTTATCGAGCGTCTCAGGCTGGTTTCCAGCTTAATAGATAAAGTCGGCTTGAATGTAAAACTTATTGATAGTTTTGATATGAGCTTTAATGTGAAGGATCAGGGGCAAATCAAGACGGCACGCACCACCAAAGAGTTAAAAGATATCAGCAGTAATGGTCTCTCTTATCTGATTCTGATTTTCATCTATACCGCCTTGGTCAATATGCTCAGGGGAAGCTCTGAAGCGATCATCATGTGGCCTGTGGATGAATTAAGAAATTTTGATTCGGATAATATTGCTAAACTCATGGCCTTGTTGAAAGCGCATAATATTCGCATATTCTCAGCTTTTCCTGACCCTGATGCAGAGCTGTTAACGCATTATGAAAATCGTTACCTGATCAAAAAAGGCCGAAGGTTAGAGGAGTATCGGGATACACCATGCAGTGCCTTCGATCAAATTAATAACATCCTTGATACGTTCCAATGACAGGATAAATAGAATGCTAAGACAAACTTTGGAAATCTTGCTGCAAGGTGGCTTTATCTGCCAAGTCAGTCACTCGGAGCTTTTTCGCTATTTGCAAAATGAGGATGTGCAGCAGAAAGTGAATTCGGTATTGGAGCCTTTGGGGAAAAAACTGAGCCAGACGGATGCCGGTGAGAGTTATTTCTGTGCCTATAGTGATCTGTCGGATTCGAAAGATAGCCGTTCCATTCAAAGTCAATTTGAACGATTACGTGATCAGATTGCACCTGTCGTACATTTTCTTACTCTGCTCATGCGCATTGAAAACAGGGACTCTGTGTTGATTCCAGGCGAAACTATCCGCTTTCATGACCTTTTGACACACATTGAAGAAGAGCCTGCCTATCTGAATGAATTGCAACAAGTGGGTCGTTATGAGCTGTTTAAAAGAGTACGGCCACTGAATAATACCAATGCACGTTTGATGGCGACTCTGGAAGCGATACAAAAAGAAGGTTATATCGCCCTGACAAACAGTGAATCAAAAATTTATCAGGTGACGGGGAAAATTGAATATTTTTATGCTTGCCTGGAATTTATACAAGAGTATGAGCAAATTCCACTGGAAGATGAAAGTGGTGAACAACAGGATCTGAACCTTGAGCACTAAGCGCTGGCAAGAGCTTGGGCGGGCATTTGAGAGAAATGCCGAAGAGCTGGATAGACTCTACCACTCACTGGACAGCGAACTGGAGCTGGATCAGGTTTCTGCGAGTTGGCAATTTTTGGTCGAGCACGGCCTTGTTGTTGGAAATCCGTCTTTAGGTTACACACCCTCTCCATCACTTTTGCAGTTGGGCGATACTCTTTCGCTGGTTGAAAACCGACAAACACAAGTGCCTGATATTGCTGAATGGTTAAAAAGTCTGGATTATCTGATACAGCGTTACCACATAGCAAAAAGTGAACAGGATGAGACAGATTACATACTGACCAAACGAGAAATTCATACCAGTATACTTTACATGCAAAGCCATCTGGACAGAGAGATCAGTCAGATTGAATATTATCTTGATAACAAGTTTGGCCATGTGAATTCGCTTAAAGCAAAACAGAAAGAGAATGAATATTGTATCCAGCGTGCCAGTCGCTATTCTGAAAAACTCACCATTATTACTGTTCCTGAAATAAATCGTCTTTGTGGAAATGATGCTGAGTTGATGGGTTTTTTCTATCGAAAACTATTCCCGTCCGTTCGCAACTGCCGGGAAAGACTGCTGGCAGCCATTCCACGATTAAAACATATTTTGTGGGAATATCGACGTACCAATCAACGCACCCGTTTAGTTCGGGCAATGAATAACTATTTGCAGGCGGGAAGAGGTTTTTCAGGCGATGGCCTGACGGAGCAGCACCTAAAAGAGACCCCTTTTAATGTGATTGCCGCTGAACCGATGGCAAGTCATGCCGATGTATTGATAGAAAAAGATCGCCAGGATCTTATTAAAATTGTGGAATCCATGCGTTCATCAAAATATGAAACCGTCTTGCATGAAGAGGCCGAAGAGAGCGTCCTGATTGAGCGTGATGAGATTAGAGAAGCTGAAATACCGGCTCCTGTATTAGAGCCATTTTTGATTGCGTTTATCAAATCGCTCAAAGAGGGGGAGCAGTCAGCACGAAAGTTTTGGTCAACACAAAACAGTGAAATCGTCTCACCTGGTATCTGGATTTGGTGGTTGCATCAGGAGTTGCGTAAGCTTAATCGTACCGAGATGGTGGTGAATCCCATAAAAGAGGCTGTTCCCGTTTACTCTGCCAATCATATTGTGACCGATCTATTGGTTCGTCATGATGGAGAGAAATAGGTGGCGATTTTTGATAAACGTACGTTTGGCATTGTGGCTGATGCTGTTCAAAATGCAAAATCAGAAGTGAAACTGAACAAAACCTGGGAACGCTTGCATGACGAGGGTATAGGCCAAAAAATAACGGGTAAAAAGCTGAGTTTGAGCGCAAGTGATCGTCAAGCATTGTGTCAGTTAGCTCTTGAAGAGAGTGGAGCAGACCCTGCGTTTTTTGATTTAAGCGCATTATCAACAGCAACTCGCATTGAAACTGCGGGGCAAGTGATTGATGAAAAATGGACACATCGCAAGGTAAGAGAAGATCTTCTATCTATTCGTAGTATTGCGCAAGTGGTACGACTTGCAGAGCCTTGCCCGATGCCATTGGGAGGTTATCTTACACTGCCATGGCAAAAAGCTCTTAAACATAAACACGAAACGGTTGTTGTTATTGAAAATCTGGAAGCATTCATTGAGGCTGAAAAAATAAATTGGCCGAATGAAGTTCAAAAACAGAATCCTTTGCTTGTTTACCGTGGTGATAAAGAGACAACGCCTGGAGCCGTCAAAAGATTTCTTGAAAATAATAAGCAAGATTATTATGTCTTTTTTGATTATGACCCAGCAGGCATACAGATGGCTCTAACTCAGCCAGGCTCTCCGTCAATTATTGTGCCAAATATGCCTTCCGATCAACTTGCCAAGCACTCAAAATGGTCTGAATTTGAGAAACAAGTGAGCGCAAGAAAATCTCTGGGCAAAAGAGAAGAGTCAGATGCATTGGCACCGTATATTAATCAAATGTTGAAAAAACAGTTCGCCGTTATGCAGGAGAGGATGATAGGTTTTGATATGGAGCTGGATGTTGTGGGGATGTAATTGGTTCATGCTTGCCCCCTGATAATCCTCTAGCCAGCCTCCTCGCATCCAGTTGTTAAACTGGTTGTTCAGATAAAATGAGGAGACTGATATGACACATTACTGCGGAATTGATTTACATTCAAACAATCACGTTGTGATTGTAATAGACGAAGAGGACAAGCGTGTG
>WFXF01000024.1 GCA_015490755.1 Gammaproteobacteria bacterium | reverse complement strand
GCAGGATTTCTCTACCATCACCGAAGCGGAGGTGCGCATGGTCATGGACAAGCTCAACAATCGCCCCAGAAAATGCCTTGGCATGAAAACACCCAATCAGGTATTTTTTGGAATCAATCCACCCGTTGCACTAGCGAGTTGAATCCGCGGGTTGAAATTATGACTTTAGTGTCGGTAGCGTATGCAATAGACAATAAAGCTTTTGACAACAGTCCTTGATTATCTGGATGAAGATGTGAGTCTGGCTCATCTAGCAATAATAAATAGGGCTTAAAAAGCACTACATAAGAAAAAATCTGAAGTGCTTGCTGAACTCCTGTTCCTACTAGCTCTAAGGGTGTCTTTCGGCCGTACGGCCCCGTTAGTGATACCAGAACCGAAATATGCAAATCGGCTTTTGGATCAAATTTCACCGACAAATGAAAGCTCGGGAAAACGACTTTTACGGCTGATATAAGCTCTGGCAGCTTTCCATTTTGATCTATCAGCAATAGAACGTTACGTAGATACAAGTTAGCGTCACCACTAGCTACGCCTCTGCGAACAATACTTTCTGTTCGACATTCCTCAACTTGAGGAATACCAGACAACCCTGGAACATATACAGAAAAGGGACGTTGATTGCTTGATACAAGTTGCCGCAAACGTACCGAGCCTGACACCTCACAGCCAACATTTCCCTCATTTCTACCGCGATATATTTTGATTATACAATCAAAGTCATCATCTTCATCGTTTGCGTAAACGCGGAGATAGCCGAAGTTAGATTGGTTTTTATACGGGGAGCCATGCCTGAGATTAACGAATTCCTTTGTTGGGCAAAAAAGGAGGGCGTCTTGGGTAAACGTTTTAGTATCTGCCAAGCGAGATGCAACTGAAGCAACTACAGAAAAATGGATGCCTTCGAGCACACTGCTCTTACCTGAATTATTCCCTCCCACTAGAATATTAATTTGTGATAGGTCAATCGTGACATCACTAACCCGTTTGAAGCGTTCTAGCTGGATTCGTGTAATTTCCATTTCTCAAACATTACCCTAGGGTATTAATGCATAACGCTTCGCATCACCGGCAAAATAAAGCTGCATAGCGAAGCGGCGCAGCTTTATTTTGTCCGAGTGTATGCGTTTGTTATGTTTCGGCGTTCCTTTCACTTAACCATGACTCAAAATTATTTCTTTGATTGTCATACAGCATCAACTTAAACTTCTCCTTATCATGCAAATAAAGCATGTGTCTAATTTGGGTAAATGGATTCAATTCGTTACCATTTGTATCTCTTTGGTATTCTGTATATTCTCGTACAATATCAAGGTTATCATCCGTGACTTTTTTAAACTCCGATGCATCCATTGTGGGTGCCCAACGATTTATTTCCTGGACAAATCCATCAGCCTTAAAACCCTGGAACTGATATCCATCAAAACTTGGCTCTGCAACAGCCAGAAACTCAAAAACATCTATTGGGGTAGATGTGCCTGCAGAATCTGATTTAACTTTCTCAGCCTTATTTTCCTTCAATTCTTCAGTAAGAATACGAATATTTGTAAATTCACGATCAGCTATTTCAAACAGTGCGGCCAATGCATTTATTTGTCTTTTTAGCTCGTGGGGGATAGATTTTTTATACTTTATTTTGTGGTCAAGTACGCTCCATGCATCCTGTATGGTTGATCTCACTTGCACCTCGAACCTCAAATCTCGATAGCGCTTGTATTCAGGAAGTTCGGCTCGTTGTTGACTGATACGCAAATCAAGATGATGACCTTTGTATCCAAAAACATTCTCTTGCGATTCTAATTCAGCACTTTTGTCGCTTTCTTCTATTACTTCAAAATTGTCTCGGAGGATATTGACTACTTTTGAGATATCCGTTTCGTAATAACAGACAACCCTCAAACCTATAAGATCTGTGATATAATCTCTAATACTGTATGGGGTCTCCTTTTCTTCAAGCTCAGTTTGGTATTTCCTAGCGAATTTTTTTATACATTCTTCTCTATCTTTTACTCGTGAAATAACAGTTGGCGCTTCTAGTCCATCAACATCGGCAGTAAGTGAGCCAATTAAACTTTCGAATAAGCTAGCCGCACCTTCAAGCAGACTCCTATTTTCCGCATGAAACTCTCTAAAGATATTCTTTTCTTTGTCAAAGTCTAGTGAAGGCATAGCTCTTCCTCATAGAAACATAACGCCATGCTCAGCGGCTGGCTAAAGTGGCGGGGGTTTGTGCCATAATGGAGCGACAGCGGAATGGCACAAACAACCGACGCTTTAGACAGTCCGCTGGAGCTATTTGTTATGCGGTGAATACAATTCAACTTCCATCTTTGGTTGAGGTACTGAAAACAGTTTCAAATTCCTCACCCTGGCGCACTCTTAACAACATGGAATATAATGTTTTGGGAGAGTATATGCTCCATATTTCCTGGACTGCTGCCTTTGACCCACGATAATTTTTGACATCTTGCTCCTTGGTGCTGGTCCAGAATTTGGACGGGCTATTGAGTGTTTTTACCCTCTCTATTTCACGTTGGTCTAATAGTTTATAGTCAACTTTATAGCGCTCTCGAGAGTCAACCTGCATTGCAACTCCCTCATCAAACCAAGTTGGTATTTTGGTCTGGTAAGCCAAGTAGCCCAATACATCCCTCATTTGCGCGTGCATCAATTCGTGAGCCAGCAAATTTATATCAATCGTTTGATTGTTAATCACTATATATTCTTCCCAAGGCGCAGCAAATGCTTTGCCGGGGAAAACCCCCAGACCGTACTTTTTTGAATTTTTGGTAGTTCCAGTGATAACTATCGTTGGCGTAGCTGAAAATGAGCCATATTTCTCTATAATCCTGTCCTTCGAACGGCTCAATAAATCAAGAACACCCTTATACTCTTCTCTATCAATATTTGGATCTATATAGATTTTCTCAGAAACATTATTGAAATCAGAATATTCTATGGTTGAGAGCCAAAACACATGCGTATAAG
>WFXF01000023.1 GCA_015490755.1 Gammaproteobacteria bacterium | reverse complement strand
GAAATTCCCGTTGGGATGAGCTGCGTTTCACCCGGTTTGATTGTTTGTGGCTGATCAATGCAGGCGCGCAAGTCCATGCCTGCCGAGCCATCGGTCGCATACTCTGGGAGGGGAATCTCTTTTCCTAGACGTGGGTCAAGAATTTTTAACTCTATGCTGTGCATGGTACTTCTCTGCAATAAATGAAATCAGGTTTTGAGCCAGTTGTAGTTTTGGAGCATGGGGCAGATCAAGCTGACCTGTCTGCCAGTAAAGTGTTAAAGCATTGTGGTCACTCTCAAAGCCACTATTTTTTTTATTGATCCAGTTGGCGGCGATCATATCCAGTTTTTTACTTTTTAACTTGTCTTGTGCATATCTATCCAGATGATCAGATTCGGCAGCAAAGCCAACACAAAACGGTCGTTTTTTTAACCCTGATACAGCTGTCAAAATATCATCGGTTTGTTCGAGTTCAATCGTCTTGAGTGGTGAGCTCTGTTTTTTTATTTTTTGTGATTCGTAATGTTTTGGCCTGAAATCTGCTACGGCAGCTGCCGCAATGAAAATATCACAACCACCCGCTTGAGATATGACCGCATCATACATCTGCCTGGCGCTGCGAACATTGATGCATTCGACTTTTTCAGGAGGTGGCAGGGAAGTGGGGCCACTAATCAGTGTAACTTCAGCTCCTGCTTCTTTTGCTGCCATTGCAATGGCATAGCCCATTTTTCCCGAACTGCGATTGCCGATAAAACGTACCGGGTCAATATCTTCATAAGTCGGCCCTGCATTTACAAGGATTTTTACTCCTTGCATGGAGCCAGTTTCAAATAGGGATGACAGTTGTTCTACAAGCTGTATGGGTTCTAACATTCTGCCCATACCTTCTTCACCACATGCTTGAGATCCCTGACCAGGGCCGTAGATCAAAACATCTCGCTGACGTAATGTTTGAACGTTATGCTGAGTTGCAGGATTGGCCCACATTTGCTGATTCATTGCGGGAGCAACGGCAATGGGTACATCCGTTGCCAAAGCCAGTGTAGACAACAGATCGTCTGCCAGGCCGTATGTCAGTCTGGCAAGAAAATTAGCACTGGCGGGCGCGATTAACAGAGCATCGGCCCAGCGTGCCAGGTCAATATGACTCATGCCAGCTTCACTTTCAGAGTCGAGCAACTGAGTGTGTACACGGTTTCCTGAAAGTGCCTGAAAGGTAAGAGGCGTTACAAACCGGGTGGCTGCTGCTGTCATGACAACGCGCACCTCTGCACCCGTATCTTTAAGACGGCGTACCAAATCTGCACTTTTGTAAGCTGCAATGCCGCCAGTGACTCCCAGCAAAATATGCCTGTGTTTAAGCATTATTGACTACGTTTACCCGAGAGGTGCCATGCCTGTGCTGCGAAAACCTGCATCCACATAGATGACTTCGCCGGTAATTCCTGAAGCGAGATCAGAGCAGAGAAAAGCAGTGCTTTTACCCACATCTTCAATCGTCACGTTACGACGCATGGGGGATGTGTTTTCAAAAGTTTCGAGCATTTTTCTAAAGTTACCAATCCCTGCGGCTGCCAGTGTTTTAATGGGGCCGGCAGAAACGGCGTTAACTCGAATACCTTCCGGGCCGAGTGATTGAGCCATGTAACGCACATTGGCTTCCAGGCTAGCCTTGGCCAGACCCATCACGTTGTAATTTGGAATGCTACGCTCAGCGCCCAGGTAGCTCATGGTGACGAGTGCCGCGTTACGGCCTTGCATCATTTTGCGACCCGCTTTGGCGAGTGCGGCGAAGCTATAAGAGCTGATTTCATGGGCGATGTTGAAGTTTTCACGAGTCACCGCATCCAGATAATCACCTTCCAGTGCTTCACGTGGCGCAAATGCAACAGAGTGTACGATACCGTCCAGCCCCTCCCATGATTGACCCAACTGATCAAAAACAGCCGTAATCTCTTCATCGCTGCTGACATCACAGGGGATGATGATTTCTGAGCCGCATTGAGCCGCCATTTTTTCAACACGCCCCTTGAGTTTGTCATTCTGGTAGGTGAATGCGAGATTCGCACCCGCTTTATACATGGCATCAGCAACGCCCCAGGCAATTGAGCGAGTGCTTGCCAAACCAACGATTAAAATGTTCTTGCCTTCCATAAAACTCATGTCTAAAAATACCTTTATCTATATTTTGGAGTGCGTTACAGCTTACCAATATTTCAAAAATACTGCATTACCGGAGAAGTATAACTATTCATCTCACTCTGTGAAATATCAGAGCAATTTTGTCTCAGCCTGATTAGAATCAATTGATTCCATGTTCGTTCTTTATTAACCAGAGGTTCCCTGTTTAATCGGAAGAGGCTTGACTGGGGTAAGTCTCCAGATGTCAGCGTTATACTCTTCCATAGTGCGGTCTGTGGAGAATTTTCCACTGCTGGCCGTGTTGAGAATACTCATGCGTGTCCAGTGTTCCCGGTCTTGATAGGCTGCGGCTGCGAGCTTTTGTGCTTCAATAAAGCTGCGAAAATCTGCCGCAACCAACCATGGATCGTATGGGCTGGTGATTGCATGAATGATCGGGTCAAACAAGCCAGGTTCAAACTGGTTGAAGTGACCCGATTCTAATAGTTGCATGACGCGTTTGAGATCTTCATCATCGTTGATGATGGCTGTGGGGTTGTAGTGTTGGCGTGTCTCTTCAACTTCTTCTGCGGTGAGGCCAAACAGAAAAAAGTTTTCATCACCGACCTCTTCACGGATCTCGATGTTGGCTCCATCGAGCGTTCCTATAGTGATGGCTCCGTTCATCATAAACTTCATATTGCCCGTGCCAGAAGCCTCTTTTCCAGCAGTGGATATCTGTTCAGACAGGTCTGTGGCAGGGCAGATAACTTCCATGGCCGACACACAGTAATTGGGTATGAAAGCGACTTTGAGTCGATCTCCAACGTCTGGATCATTGTTGATTACCTTGGCAATGTTATTGGTTAGTTTGATGATGAGTTTTGCCATGAAGTAACCAGGGGCTGCCTTGCCACCAATGAGAACACAGCGTGGTGTCCAGTTTTCTGTATCACCTCGTTTGATGCGGTCATACAGGTGAATAATATGCAGTAAGTTCAGTAGTTGACGCTTGTATTCATGGATGCGCTTTACTTGAACATCAAAGAGTGCGTGGATCTTGAATGTGACACCACACTCTTTTTCAACGAGCTGTGCTAACCGTTGTTTATTGCTCTGTTTAATTTGATGCCATCTGTTACGGAACACTTCTTCGTCAGCATAGGGCTTTAGTTTGCTGATCTGGGCAAGATCAGTGATCCACTTATTGCCGATCGCACTGCTGATACAGTCACTCATACCTGGATTACACCAAGCCATCCAGCGCCTTTGGGTGACTCCGTTTGTTTTGTTGTTGAACTTATTAGGCCAAAGCTCATAAAAGTCACGAAATAGTCCTTCCTGCAGTAGCTTCGAATGTAATTCTGCCACACCATTAACTGAATAACTGCCGACAATGGCAAGATAGGCCATACACACTTGTGGATCAGAGCCCTCTTCAATAATGGACATGCGGCGTTGGCGTGCGGTGTCGCCCGGCCAGCGTGTTGCAACTTCCGCTAAAAAACGTGCATTGATTTCGTAGATAATTTCCAGAAGTCTGGGTAGCAATTGCTGGAATAGTCGTACGGGCCATTTCTCCAGTGCTTCAGGAAGCAGGGTATGGTTCGTGTAGGCCATTGATGAATTGGTGATACTCCAGGCCTCATCCCAACCTAGTTTGTAGTCATCCAGTAGTAGTCGCATGAGCTCGGCAATCGCAATGGTTGGGTGGGTATCATTGAGTTGAAAGCAGTTTTTATCAGTGAAGTTTTTGCTGAAATCTTTGCCATGATCTCTGAGCCAGCGTCGCATGACATCCTGTAAACTGGCTGATGATAAAAAGTACTGCTGGCGCAATCGAAGTTCTTTACCATTTTCACTGGAATCATTGGGGTAGAGTACCATGGAGATATGCTCAGCCTGGTTTTTTGCTGCGACGGACTCTGGATAGCTGCCTGCGTTGAATTCATCCAGATCAAATTCATCTGTTGCAGTGGAGCTCCACAGGCGCAGGGTATTGACGGTATTATTGCGGTAACCTGGAATTGGTACATCGTAGGGAACTGCAAAAACATCATGAGTATCTACCCAGCGAACTCGCATTTCGTCATTGGCATCACGATAATATTCACTGCGGCCTCCAAACTGGACGCGTTGGGTGTACTCAGGGCGCTCTAGTTCCCACGAGCTGCCATCACGCAGCCAATGGTCGGGCTCTTCGACCTGGTAGCCGTTTTCGAGTTTTTGACGAAACATGCCATATTCATAACGAATGCCATAACCAATAACGGGTAGGTTCAAGGTTGCACAACTATCAAGAAAGCAGGCCGCCAGACGACCCAAACCACCATTACCCAAACCGGCATCATGCTCAGCTTCTGCAATCTCTTCGAGATCGAGCCCGAGGCTGTGTAGAGCCTGGCTCGAAGCTGTATGGGCATCAAGATTGAGCATGGTGTTACCTAAAGCTCTTCCCATTAAAAATTCTAGTGACATGTAATGAACACGTCTGCAATCGGTCTCTTCATGTGCGTAGCGAGTATATTTCCAGCGCTGCATGAGGCGATCGCGTAATGTTAAAGCCAGAGCATCGTATGGGTAGTGTGTATATTTAAAGTGCTTATCCCTTCCCAGCGTATGATTAAAGTAACGTCGAAAATCTTCGGTAATGCTTTTGCAGTCCATACTGAGTGGAGGCAGTTCTGTAAGTTCAGGTACGTGGGTGTTATTGAGTATAGGGGTGAATTGACTATTCATACGTGATTGGTGCTCGATTTGTTTATTCAGCGGTTTATATTTTAATCGTTCATTATTATGGTGCAGCTGATTATACAATAGCAGCTACTTGATTTGAGAGAGAGCGATCTCTGCCATATTTTTGGTATAACGGTTAATTTTATGGTGTGTTGGCATCCAGCCGCAAAGAAAACGATAAAAATCAGTCCATGCGATTGGGTATAGTGCAAGCCATTCAGACTTTAATTCAGGCCAGTTGACCTCTTTGCCAATAGATTGTAGCGCTATTTTCAGCTCTTTGAAATAGTGCGCTAATAGCTCGGACTCCCATTGTTCGCATTGGTTTTCGTTCAGGCAGCTTCCCAGCAAATAAACAACGTCTTTCATACCGCAACCCCCACCAGTATATTGAAAATCTACAGCGGCAACATCTTTTCCATCTGCAGAAAAGCAGAAATTAGCCACTTTGGCATCACCGTGAATGATGGTTTGATATTGGCAATTGTTTAATAATTTATCGAGTGCTTTGGCTGACTCTTTCAACTTTCCATTTTTCATTTTTGCCAGTTCATCAGGGCGGGTTTCAAGGTGCCAGTAACTCCCTTTTTCCCAAAGTTTATCAGGCTTTTCTCCTAAAAATATTGCATGAAAATTAGCGAGCCATTTTAAACAGGCTTTTGTCTCTTCTTTGTTTAACATGGACTTTCTGACAGCAAAGCCAGCGGAATCCAAATCCTCTAATACGATGATATGTTCATGGGCATCCGAGCTGGCGGCGTAGCATTGGGCAACTCGACATAATGAGTTGCAGCGATGGCTCCAGTCTCTGTACCAGTGCATTTCAACACTATAGGAGCTGACTTTACGCTCATGAGAACGATTGGTATTCCACCCTCTGGGGTGTGCCACCTCCTCAGGCAGGACGATATATTTCAGTATGGCGGACTGTATTTTTGCACCCGTCAGTGCTACCCGTATAATTTCACCGTAACCACTCCAGAGTGTTTGAATGATCCCGACTTGAGTTAACTTTTTAGCTCCTGTGGAGTCAAGCACTGTTTTTCCAAAATGTTGGTTCACGTTTCAGGGCTAATAAGGTTCATCACGGATATTCCATCTGTACAGCAAGCGGGAGAGTACCAATTCAATGACAAAAAACATGATCACAATAGTAATAATGTCTCCGGCAGTGAGCGCTAACATACTCTTGCAAACCAGTAATGGAAGCAGGGATTCCGGTATTTGGTCAAGTCCAAGTGCCATGCTGCTGGGTGGCATATTTAATCGACGCTTGATAAAGCTTGAAAGCAGGTCGCCCAGCATTGAGGTACTTGCTATGAAGAGACCAACGAGCCAGTCAATCCCGATAAAAAGTGCAAATAGTGGTGTGATGATGATTGCCAGGATGACTCCACGTATCGTTTTTGAAGCCCCAAATAATGGCCTTCCATCAAAGAAGTTAATGCCAGCATCGACTGGAAAGGCAAAGCGTTGACCCCAAATATTCTTGGCAATGATGGGGATGCCATTCGCTATGATTAATAAAAAAAGGAGTTGCAGTATCTGCATATATCCAAATTTATACAGAAGTCATCTGCTTACCAAGCTCGGTGAGTTCTCGATTAATAGCATCGCTACTACCCAGGTTAAGCTCTACAAGGCGCTTTAAGTGACTGATGCTTTCCAGATCAATATGCTTGACCTCCATCCCCAGGCAATTATCTTTTTTATGTCTGATTGATACATCCATATGAATAAGGGCTTCATTTCCGGATTGTAGAATCTCTAGAGTTAACTGGTCACTGGATGAGCCATCCCATTGGCCTTTTATTTCAACTAATGCACCTTGTAGTGAAATATCTATAAGGTGACAAGGCCACTGTTGAGTGTCACTTTTAAGGGTAACTTCAGAGTCAAAGGGGATTCTGCGAAAATGGCGCTGCTCTTTAAAATTTGTTGTCATCATCATCATCCATATTTTGTGCTTTGGTAAATATTATTTAATCTTTAACGACTCAAGCAATCACAACCTAAATAAAATCTGATTTATTTTAGTTCAGTGGCTTTGAGAGTGTTGTACAAGAGCATGGCAACCGTCATCGGGCCCACACCGCCTGGAACCGGGGTGATCCAGTCTGCACGTTTTGCCGCACTTTCAAAATCGACATCACCGACCAATTTCCCTGATTCTGTGCGATTAATGCCAACATCAATAACAGTGCTTCCCGGTTTAACCCATTCGCCCTTAACAATGCCCGGTTTACCAACAGCAACAACCAGGATATCTGCCTCAGCAACATGTTTAGCCAGGTTTTTGGTGAAGCGGTGGCAAACAGTAATCGTACAACCTGCAAGTAACAGCTCCATTGCCATAGGCCGCCCAACATGATTAGAGGCTCCAACAATAACCGCATGTTTACCTTTAAGCTCAGAGCCAATACTTTCCAGTAACTTCATCACACCATAAGGTGTGCATGAACGCAAGGTCGGCATGCGAACTGTGAGTCGCCCGATATTGTAAGGGTGAAAGCCGTCAACATCTTTATCAGGGTGAATCCGCTCAATGACAACCTCTTCATCAATTTGCTCTGGCAAAGGTGACTGAACCAGAATACCATGAATTTCAGGGTCATCATTTAATTCGTCAATTAGCGAAAGTAGCGCCTCTTGAGTGATATTCGCTGGTAAATCATGAGCACGAGAGAGTGTGCCAGTGGCAGCGCAAGCATTGCGTTTATTACGCACATAAACTTCAGAGGCAGGGTCACTGCCCACAAGAATAACCGCCAGTCCCGGTGGGGGGAGTGCTTTTGCCAAGCGTTGGTCAATTTTTTCTTTAATCTCATTTTTAATTTTTTCAGCAATGGCTTTGCCGTTGATAATAGTGGCCGTCATATTTTTCCAGCAGTTTTATAAATGCGTTTATTCCCTGTGAAGCACTATACCTAATGTGTGTGTAATAGCAATATCTCCTATAGAGTAATGAAGTTTCTTGGAAACCCATAAAGTCTTTGCTCTCAAGCTCAAGAGCACCATGCGCAAAAGCGTTTTGACAAAAGAATTTTATGGGTTTTTCACGTGACTTGGGCAAATCGATTGAAAATTCGGACTCAGCGCTGCTTCATTAATCGGGTGGATAAATATGAACTATGCATTTCAGAGCGAATCCATGTAATAAGAATAAGAGAGAGTAACAATATTAATTCGTGAGG